>JAFGJA010000653.1 GCA_016929355.1 Anaerolineae bacterium
CCGGGTGGGGAGGGGGTTAGGGGGTGGGGTTAATCAGCACCGCGTTACTGGATTCAAATATTAAACAGCATCGAATTGTCTTTACGAAAGTCTCCATCCACAAATCACAGGCCGGGGGGTGAAGTTTAACAAAAGGACACCACACCCCCATGTTTCACCACTACATCACTCGCCCGCTTCTGCTCCTGCTAACGCTCGTTTTTGCGCTCATCCTCGCCGCCTGCGATTCGGACGATAACACAAGCCATCAAGGGTACATCCACATCGACGAAAGCGGCACACAAACTGCTGTGGCGATCACGCAGGTAGCACGCGCGAATCCCTCTCCGACGCCCGGCCCATCCCCGACGCCGCTCCCGACGCTCGAACCGTACAACAGTCCCACCCCCGATCCCGACATGGATCAGACGCAGGTCATCATGCGCGTGGGCCGTGACGCGATCACGCTGGCGGAATTTCAGCAACAGGTGCGCTTCGAGCGCTGGCGCTGGCTGTACCAGATCGTGCAACACCTCGAACAACAGGGCACGCCGCCGGTGCTTGATCTGAACGATGCCGCCAACGAACAGATCGCCGCCGTGTTTACCACGGTGGCCGATACGGACCTGTTGGGCAGCGAAGTGCAGCGCATCATGATCATTGATGCGATCATCACCCAGGAAGCGCGGCGGCGCGGGATCGATGTTGATCCGTACCAGTTTAACGCGATCCTCGCGCAGTATCTCGGTTTGAGTGTGAATACCACCGGGGAACTCCCGCCCGAATTTGACGCTGTGTACGCGGACTTTCTCGCCAGCATGACCACTTATACCGGCCTGACCGAGGAAGAATTTCGCCGCATCATCCGCGCGCGCACCCTGTACGAACAACTTCAATTCATCATCATGAACCAGCCGGAAACGAATCAGGCCGCCGCCGACGCTTCAACCGGGGTGGCAGTGCATGATCTGCTGCTGGCGACGGAAGACTTAGCCGACGAGGTTGTCACGCGCCTGCAAAGCGGCGAAACACTGGATGAGGTCGCCGCGTCATTGGGTTTTGTGCGCAACGCGGATCAGGCCCAGCATATCGTGCGCCGGGACGATGATACGCTGCCGGATGCCATCCTGAGCGCGTTGTTTGCGGCATCACCGGGCGCGGTGGTCGGCCCATTCGAGATGACGCAGGGGTGGTACGTGGCGGTGGCCGGTGATCCGGTCTTCGATCTACTCTCAGTCGAGGAAGTCAACACCTTCAAGCAGCAAATTTTCCTCGATTGGGTCGAGGCGCAGATGGACGATCCCGACACGGTGCAGGCTTTCGCCAACTGGCGCGATCACATCCCCACCGATCCGCAGCCGCGCGATCTGTCGCCCCTGTTGAGTGATGCAAATGTGATCTGGCCGGGGGAAACCGCCGGAGACTAAAGCTCGCCAGTTTGAAACCCCTTGGACGCTCTCTGGTGCTGGTTAACTTTTAAATCTGAGGGCCGGGGAGTGAGATAAACACAGCTATCCCAACGCCTGGATCACCCCATGCAGGTAGCCGACCTGCCACGCGCGGCTGTAGCGCAGCCACTCATCATCGCCCGCGATCCCGATGTGGTGATCGGGCACGATATAACCCGTGTAGCCGATCTCCTTCAGCGTGCGGAAATTGGCGACCATATCCCCGTCGCCCTCATCCGGCCACACTTCGATATACTGCGGCGGATCGTCCTGCACGCTGCCGATCACGTTGCGGAAATGCACATAGAAAATTTTGTCGCGCTCGCCAAAATAACGAATTAACTCCGGCACATTTTCGCCGCGCTCCTGCATCACACCCAGGCACAATAGCAACCCGTTCATGGGACTGGGCACGAGATCAACAAACTTTTTGAGTCCGGCAAAGCCCGTCAGCGCCTGGGCCACACCGCGATAGAGGTCCATGGGCGGATCGTCGGGGTGGGTGGCGAGGCGCACGTTGGCTTCTTCAGCTACCGGCACGATGCGCTCGTAAAAATACTGGATGCGTTCCCACACCGCGTCGTTAGCGACTTCCCCGGCGGGCCGGTCATCCAGTTCGCCCACGATGCGATCCGCGTGAAAGGTGGTCAATTCCGAGCCGCCGCGCCCGACTGAATTCCGCTCGTAGCCGGGATGCCACCACGATCCGGCCTTTGCAAAATACGTCGTGCGCTGGTCGATGATCACGACGGGCGAGGGCACGCCGCCGGATTCGGTCACGTCTCGATACGCTTCGCCAATGCTGCGGATCGTCGTGCAAACGTTCTCGATGTCCTGATCGCGTTCCGGCAGGCCGAGCAGTTGGTTTTTAACGCAGTCGCCGCCGATGCCGATCCCGGTCAATTCGAGATCGTAGGTGGCGCAGCGCTCGCGCATGTCGCGCACGGCGTCAGTCGTTACGTAACAGTTCTCCTCGTAACCGGGACACGCGGACGCCCAGATACTCACGCCCTGCGCGCCGATTTGCTGCGCGAATAACAGGCGATCTGCTGCGCCGGTATGGGATCGTAAGCCGATTTTCATGAAAAATAACGTCTCCTTATGTGTTGGCGTTAGATAGTTGAGTTTGCTGTTAATCTTGCAGTATTTGCAATAATTGCGCGTGCAGCGCGTCATTTTTGGCCGTGATCAATGAGGTTTTGTCGGGTGCTGAATAATCAATCGCTTCATTGGCAAAATTGGTGACGCGGCCCTCACAGGCGCGTACCAACACTTCACCCGCTGCCACATCCCAGGGATTGGTGATCGTGTTGACGAAGCCACCGAGGACCCCGCGCGCGACCTGCACCATCGCCAGAATCCCTGAATTGAGCGCGTAAATGCTGCTGGCGGCCTGGGCGAGTTGGCTCAATTTGCTATCGTCACAATCGGCGGCAGGAGCGATGAATGTTGCCAGCCTGTCAGGATGGCTGCGCGTAAAATGCACGCCGATGGCTTCCTCATGGAGCCGCGATTTGGCGCTGGCTTGCGCCTGCTGCACCATATCGATCCGGCTGCCGCTAGCGACTTCCCAGGTCACAGCATGGGGATCGGCATCCGGGTGATCGTAGGGGCCGCGCAAAGTGGCCGAATAAACGACATGGTGAATGGGATCGTAGATCGCGGAGACACGCACCTGATCCTCGATCAGAATAGCAATCGCCGAACAGAAAAGCGGCAGGCCGCGTATAAAGCTGATGGTCCCATCAATGCCATCAATGATCACGCGAATCGCCCGACTCGTATCCCGGAAAAAGACATCGGCGGGCTGGATACATTCCACAATATCGCGGGACAGCGTGTTTTGAAACCACTCCGCATAATGGGTTTCTTCGCCCATGTAAAACAGGACACAATGCAGCTCGCGGGCGAAGGCTTCCAGGTACGGGTGGAGCGTTTGCAGAATCGCTGCCGTTGCCACCAGATCAGCCGTCGTGGACGGGTTTTTGCGTTCTTCTTCGGCTAGATAGGCGGGCCATTCGGCGGTTTGGCGGTAGAGTGTCATCGCAGATGTGCCCCCGGCGGTGGTCGCCTGGATTGCGATCTGTTGCAGCTTGTCCCATTGATCAGGCCGGAGGCGTTCGACGCGGTGCATAGACAGCCTGGGGTGATCCGGTGTAACGTCCTGCTCAATGGGGGGCATCGGCGTGCGTTGTTCGGCTAGCGGCGGTTGGGAATCGGGTGGGTGTGTGATAAAGAGTTGGATCGCATTATACAACTCGATCACGTTTTCGATCTTGACGCTCTGCATGTCGATGATGTGACGCTGCTGGATCACGTCCGGCAGCGTGGACGTGCGTTTAGGGGTGATACGCACCGGGATAATCGGTTTATGCAGGCGCAGCGCTTCGTTTAATTCTGCCTGACAGTACGGCGACGCCAACGAATCGCGGCTGACTAAATGGATGAAAACAGCACATTCCCCAATTTCGTCTAGAATCCGGTTCCACCAATATTCGCCCCCGCGCAAATCTTTATCGAACCAGATTTCGTCAAACAGTTTTTTCAGATGCTCGGTAATTTCTTCGGCGCGGACACGATCCTTTCGACTGTAGCTGATAAATACACCGGCCATACGACCCTCCTAAAAACTTCTCTTAGGAGGGAGTATAGCCGAAAAGTGCGTTTATAGCAGCAAGACGCGCGTATTATGGCGTGGGTAATCCCTCATACGCCGGATCAAATAGATTCGCCCTCACCCCCTGCCCGCCGATCTGCTGCGCCGGTATGGGATCCAATTTTCATCATGCTTCCTCAAGTTCGGATTCTTCAATCGGACTCGCTTCGACAAAGCGAGGTCGCCAGATACGCAGGACTTTGCGCGGATGGAGGGTTCCTTGCCGCACCTGCCAATCGACGTAAAAGCTGGCGATCATGTAATAGGCCGGGTAGAACAGACTCAGCCAGATCAGGATCGGCGCGGGATCAGCCTGCGTGAGCATGTAGACGATCATGGCGAACCAGATCGCACCAAGCGTCCAGGTGGTTTTCCACAGAATATCGTTTTTGCTGGCGTAAAGGTAGCGGGTGGGGATCAGCGTCAGGATGCCGGGAATCACGACCAGCAGCACGGCCAGCACCGCATCGGGGCGCAGCCAGAACAGGTACAGCGCGACGATGTTCCAATAGCTCGGAAAACCGAGAAAAAAAGCATCGGTTGTTTTCATATTGGTTTGACCGTAGGCATACAGCGCGGCCAAAACGGGAACCGCAATCCACGCGGACGCGGGGAGCAGGGACTCCGACCACATAATGAAGATCGGGACCCACACAAAGGTGAGGACATCGACCACATTATCGACCATGGCCCCGTCAAAATCGGGCAAGACTTCGCGCACCCGTACCGCGCGTGCCATCAGGCCATCGGTGGCATCCACGACCATCGAGAGGAGGAGCAGCAGGAAGGCATCTTCCGTTCGTCCTTCGGCGGCGGCGAACAGGGCAAACATTCCGATCACGCCCCCGGACGCGGTATAGAGGTGGACCAGCCAGGCGGCCAGTCGGCGGGCTAGCAATAGAAAGTCCTCATGAGGGACCGCCTTCCGTAAAAAGGTCATGACAACAGCCAAATATACCTCGATTACGACTGATGTGAACGAAATCGCCGTACAATCATATACGCAATTCCCGCAGCAATCAAGATGTACCATGCATATTCGTACACATCCATCCAGGTGAGCAGTTGCTCCCAGTTGTTACCAAGCCACATCCCGATCAAGGTCAGGGGCGCGATCCACAGGACCGATCCTAAGGTGGTGTACACGATGAACGCGGATAGATTCATGCGAACGACACCCGCCGGGATCGATACGACGCTGTGGACGAGCGGCATCAGGCGCGCGATCAAGACGATGCGTCCCCCCCGGCGTTGGAACAGGTCTACGGCCAGATCATATTCTTCGATTGATACCAGTGTAAACTGAAACCG
>JAFGJA010000654.1 GCA_016929355.1 Anaerolineae bacterium
AAATTCTAAACAACATGCGGTTTCTGTACCAGAGTACATTTGGTTTTTTGTCGCCAATTTAATACACTAAGGGTTGATCATAGGGTCAATTTTTTCAGACAATCTGTGTCATCATCAACGCAAAAATGGAGAAACATGAGGCTATTCCACAATGGCAACTGATAATGTAACGACAGTTACTAAATCACTGAATTATCTAAAGGTGTTGTCCATCATCGTTATGCTGTGGTTCATTGCTATTTTTAGCGTGGAACGCATCACAATCGATGGTTCCGCCCTGGTTAATTTCCCGAACTCGATGTATGTGGTCACGATCATCATCGGGATGCTGTTCCTGATTTTCCCCAACTTGCAACGCATCAGTTTCTGGTTGGTGTTTGCCGGTGTGTTTGCTGCTGAATTCGCGTTATATACCATCCTGGATCAGCCCAATTTTGTATCCACGACGCTGGCGTTTCAAATGGGTCTCCATGCCGTTACGCTGAGTCTGATGCGCTCCTTGAGCATCAACCTCCATCGGGTGGAAGAGGGCATTGATACCATCAACCTGACGGAAGCCTCATCCCACATTCTAGAATATGATGAGGCGATGCGGCTGGCGAAAGAAGAAATCTTCAGCTTGCAACAGCGCCAACGCCCAATGGCTGTTGTGTACTGCCTGTTGTCGAGTGATGATAGTGATTTTCTCAATCTCCCTTCGTCTGAGGATATTCTGAATCAGAACTTGAACCAGATGTACGAACTGCGCAAACGGCAGGTCGAGTTGGGCCGGTATATTATGGGTTTGACCCATGTCGGTGACATCATCTTTGAGTACCGGAACGGGATCGTGGTTTGCCTCCTGGAATCCAGTGAAGAAGATGCGCAAAAGTTTGTCTACCGTCTACACCGGTTTGTGCATCACTTCCAACAACTGACGCTCTGGGTTGGGCAGGCGATGTATCCGAAAGATAGCCTGTCGATTGAGAATCTCTTGCAAGTTGCCACGAACAGCCTGGCGGTATACGATGCGGAAGAAGATCAAACGTTAGGCGCGAGTCCCATTACGGGCGATGTGCGCGTGGGCTTTGAAGAACGCCTGAACATTGAATTGGCTTCGGATTGGGTCAACAAATTGGCCCATCAGAGCGCGACTTCCCGCTCCATTTACCGGCCCATTAAACGCACGATGGATGTGGCGGTATCGGCTGGCATTTTGCTGTTGATCTCCCCCGTGTTGGGGGTGGTGGCTTTGCTGATCTATCTCAACGATGGTCGCCCGATCTTTTTCCGGCAAACGCGCGTGGGCATCGGCGGTAAAGATTTCGCCATGTATAAATTCCGCTCCATGTATCGTGATGCTAAGCCGCTTGAACCCGTCATTGTCCGCTTGCCGGACGGCACGATCCGCGAAGATTACCCGGAAAAAACGGAAGATGACCCGCGTATTACGCCCATTGGCCGGTTTATACGGAAGTGGAGTATTGATGAACTGCCGCAGTTATTGAATGTGTTTAAGGGTGATATGAGCTTAATCGGCCCACGTCCCAGTTCATGGGGGCTAGAAAAACACACCCTGCTCCAAACCGCCCGTTTATCGGTCAAACCAGGGATTACAGGGCTGTGGCAAGTCTCCGCGCGTGATAACAAGAATTTTGATGAACGCCTGCTTTGGGACTTGAAGTACGTGCAGAAGATGAGCTTGTCGCTTGATCTGCTGATTCTGCTCCGTACCTTTGCCGCTGTGCTGCGCAAAACAGGCGTTTAAAACCGTCTCGAAAAGTCTTTGCGCGATGAAAGTTGCATCGGGAGCACACATTGGTGCTCCCCATCTTTTCGAATGGTCTTAGTCAAAAACTACTTATCGGCCAGCCCCCTCTTGTACGGTGAGGGGGTTGTTGAATGATCCCGTAGATCGTTTATCGGCTTTCGCTGCTTCAACTTTGCGCGTGGCATCACGCTGCGAAATTTCGATCAAATCCTGGTAGATCAAACCGTCATCGGGGAAATGCGCGATCCCGATCTGCGTATCAAGTTTTAACACGTCGTGGAGGACCAGTTGAATCTGCAACGCGGTACGTTCGGTTTTTTCCGGCATGGTGTCTTCAAGGCACAACACCAGATTGCCGTGATGCCACATGCGCACATCGGCCAAATCGACCAGATAATTCATTAATTCGGCTAACTGCACCTGCATGTATACATGCCGCAGGTTGGCTTCTTGATCCCACAACCGGCGGGATGAGGCCGTTTGGTGGTTGAGTTTGACGTATAGAATCGCCAGCCCGCGTTCGAAACGCCGCGCCAGATCGATCTTACGCTGGATTACGTTTTCGCCCTCAAGTCGATCCAGGACCTGTGTCTTTTCTTTGCCCACAAAAATTGTTTCCAGCGCTGTGCTAAACTGCCCCAGCGAGGCGGCAACTTCCTGAAAGAGCCAGATGCCAATAAACAAGCCGCCCGCTTCGACAAAGGTAAGCGTGGTTTCCTGGGCGCGGGTGAGGTCTTGGGGGGAGAAAATGATCTTCCCCAGCAGATACACGATGAAAAATGGGATAAAGACAATAGCTGTTGGTACTTTGGCGAGTTGGGGAAACAGCAGCATGACAATAACGCTGAAAGCCCCTAGCACGTAAACAAAACTGGCAATATTGATGGCTCCGATGAGCAGGACAACATCCGGGCGCTCAAGATTAAGCGCCAGAAAAATCCAACTAATCCCCAGCATGATCATCAGTCGATAGCGAAACATGATCTCTCATCCTCTATGTATTGATAAAGCCTGATAAATTGTGAATATGTATAGTGAACTATGATTGTTGAGTGACCCATATCTCTTATTGGCGCCAGGGTCATTCACTATACCCCCGTTGATCAGCGTACACCACAGGCGATCAAAAACAAATTAAAATTGATGTTAATTTATAACATTCTTGATTATCTTAATAGAGTTGTGAAAGATTATGTTGATTGCTGAGGCCAATCTAACATATTGTCTATTTTTCGTTATGTTAAAATTTGCCCTGAATTGGGGCTGGCGTCAATTAATGCCAGTTCGGTTATTACACCGAAAAAATAAAGCTAATATTACACGTAATTTATAGCATAGCTTCCCAATCAGGTGCGAATGAGGCTGATCGATTTCGTCAGATTAATGTGGTATTGAGGTCTGAGTCGCCGCAGATAGTAACACGTTTAAGGTGTGTTGAGCGGCCTGTGCCCAGGTAAACGATGTGGTTTGTTGATGGCCTTTGGCGATCAGATTGGCACGCAGCGTATCATCGGACACGACGCGCGCTATCGCGGCGGCGATCTCGTCCGTCTGGCGGGCATTGACTAAGAGCGCTGCATCCCCGGCGACTTCCGGCAGGGACGAGGTAGTGCTGGTGATGACTGGCGTACCGCAGCGCATCGCTTCCAAGACGGGAAAGCCAAAGCCCTCGTGCAGCGTGGGAAAGAGGAGCGCCAATGCGCCGCTATACAGCGCGGCCACATCCTGATCATCCACATAACCCGGCAGGATCACGCCTTCAACCCCGCTTGTCCAATGCGGATCATAGAGCCAGCCTTGCTGTCCCGCCAGTACCAGCGCCACGTCTGCGTATATACCGGCTGATGCTTGCTGCCATTGGGCATAGGCTTGCACAATCCGCGCGATATTTTTACGCGGTTGCAGCGTACCGAGGAACAATAGATAACGTGCTGGTAAACCGTATTTTTGCCGGACTGCCGCCAGCGCCGCCGGGTTTGTAACCGGGGCCAGTGATTCGTCAACGCCAGGATAGATCACCGTGATTTTGTTGGAATTCGCGCCGTAATGGGCGGCGACATCTTTGGCCGTTGCCAGCGAATCCGCGATGATGCGCGAAGCGCGCCGCACGCTGTACCGCGTGGACCAAGCCAGATAGCGGCGGGCAAAGGGCAGATGGGCTTCGGGAAAATAGACATAACCGAGATCGTGAACCGTGACGACTGCCGGACCGGGCAACCAGACCGGCAGGGTGTGCGCCGGGACAAAGGTTACATCGGGGCGATCTTGCCGGAGTGCCCACGCAAACCGGGTATGTGTCCAGACGCGCGCCCAGGGAATCACGCGCCGGATCACATGGGGTTGATCCGGGAATAGATCAGGCGGCGGCGTGTCGCGGAAATACAGCCGGAACTGATGTGGCGTATCCAGCGCCAACAGCGCGCGAATCAATTGCAGCGCGTAATTTTCAGTGCCGGTGCGCCGGGCGGTAGTGGTCCGGCTGGCATCAATGGCGATGGTCAAAGATCGCATAGAAGATGATCCTATTCCAGATGGCGACGAAATACCAATGGCATGATCCCGATACCGATCACGGAGAGGAGTAACGGCCAATAATCGGCAATCTGGCTAAACGCTTCCTCATCAATCGTGTCGCTGGTGAAGACATACGCGATCCCGGCGGCGGTTAGACTCAAGATCATGAGCCATAGCAGGCGTATATCATGTGTCCGTTCGATTATGTACCCCACGAAAAAGGTCAGTCCCAGCGCGCCGACCACTAACGGCCACCATTCCACCGCGTCGGGTTGATCATCCACAAAATACACCAGGGCCGCGATTAAGCCCGCCGTCGCCCCGATCCACAATCCGAAAAGGAGCAAACCGCGCTCGCGCCGCCCTGACAGCAGCGCATGAAAAATCATGGTAAACGCCGCGATCAGGATCGAAGCGCAGCCGATGACCAATGACGAAAAATCGGGCAAATCGTCGATGTTTTGTTCGCGGGCGATCAAGTAGCCCCCTAACCCAATCAGGTACAGGGCCAATGGCAAAAACGCGATCCGGTTTTGGCGGCGGCGGCGAAAACGCTGCGCACGCGGCCCGCGTAAGCGTTCATCATCCGCGAGGGTTTCGGGTTCCAGTTCGTCCGCCCGGTCATCCTCGCCTGATTCTTCTTCTGATTCGACTATGTTAGCCTCACCGGTTTCAGTAGCGAAATCATCGTCTGCCGCTTCCAGATCGGCGTCATCAACAATTGCGTCCTCGTCCGCGATCTCGTCCCTGTTTTCGTCCTCAGTTATGAGCGCCGCATCCAGTGCGTCAAGCTCGTTGTCAAAATCGTCGGTTGATAACAAGTCATAGTCATCATTTGGCGCGGAAACGGGTTCATCTGTCATTTTGATCACCTCCCTCTTTTGCTCTCTATTGTAGCGTTGCGATGGCTGATGGCAACTTGTGATCGCGCGTGGGGAAAGTCGCCTGATTCAGCCGATTCGCGCCAATGCCTGATTCTTGGTAGTCTATCGCCACAGCCATTTAACGATAACTGATGAGCCATGACCGACACAAATACACTTGATGATAAACTCGTTCAGCAAAATAAACTGCTGACTCAGGAAATTAAGCGCCGCGCCGATCAGATGGTAGCGATCAATACGGTGGCGACGACGGTGAGCCAGTCGCTTAACCTGGAAAAGACGCTGGAAACGGCGCTGGATGCCGTGTTGCAGGTGATCGAGATGGATTCCGCCGGGATCAGTTTAGTGGATGAGGTGAACGGGGAATTAGTGCTGCGGGCGCAGCG
>JAFGJA010000114.1 GCA_016929355.1 Anaerolineae bacterium
CGAACAGTGAAAGTACAGAATTGCTTAACTTGACAGGCATGGGGTAGGGCTTGCAAACTCTCCCCTACGTTATTTTCGCCCAGGCCGCGCATGAGCCAGACCGGAAACAAAACAAAGGCCGAATGGCCCTTGTGATGATAGCTCTGATGCTGAGTGACATTAGCGGCGGTT
Source organism: Anaerolineae bacterium (assembly GCA_016929355.1). GTDB lineage: Bacteria > Chloroflexota > Anaerolineae > Aggregatilineales > Aggregatilineaceae > JAFGJA01. The sequence goes on from JAFGJA010000114.1 coordinate 172, forward strand.
TATCTGATGCTGGATCGCGGCATTGATACGCTCAAGATAAGATGCGCTGGTGTCATGCATCATATAGACTCGTTTATCGCCTACCGTTAACCGGATCGCGTGCGTCGGGACAGTTGCCGTGCTCACGACGGTCAGCGCGCCTGATCCCACGGCCAGCAACCCGTAAAGCAACATGCTGATCATCGCCAATTCGCATAAACTGTCCAGCGTCAACCAGGCAAAAGCTACCGCCCCGATCACGCCCAGGATACGCAGGGCTTGAAAAGGGAGATACAGGCGCAGCCGCACCACAGCCACCGCGTCAATTTGATCAAATGTGTAAGTTGTTCCATCCAGCAGCACGCGCTGGTCGGTTAAAATTTCAGTGCGCGTGCGGTAGAGAATTGCTTCATTGTGCCCTGAATAGTGTGGTCTTGTTACCATTCCTGTTCCAACCGTCATCGAAATTTACTCCCAATACGATAAACTGCATATAAGGCCGGGTTGTAAACGCGGTCCCACGCGCCGACGCTGCGCATGACCTCGCCGCCCCAGCCCCGCTTAAACCGGTACACGCCCCACATGCCATCCGAACGATCTTGAAATTGCGCTTCCAATTCATCCGGTTCGACATCGGGGACGCCGTACATATCATAAATCGCTGCGCCCTGGGCTTTGGCCCACTGAATTCCCGCCCACTGCACGCCGTAGGAGGCCATGCGTTGGCGTTCCTGCCCGGAGGATGCGCCGTACAGATACCACGCCCACTCACCAAGCGCGAAGACCATCACGCCCGCGAGGTCTTGCCCCGCATAACTGCCGAGCAGCAGCGCCGCGCGCCCTGCCGGAACGAATAAGTTATAGGCCCGCTCGTAATACGCCGGTACATGCACGCCAAATGCGGCGCGATCCCCGGTTTCATCCAGCAGCGCGTTGAAGCTCGCCACGTCCGCCGCCGATCCGGTGCGGATCGTTATGTCATATTTGATGCTTTTGCGGATATTTCGTCGCGTTTTTTGATTCATGCGTGCCTGAATCGTATCATCGTCGCCGCGAATATCGAGCGTGACGGTGCGCGGCGGCTGGACGGTTTGCGCGCTGGCCTTAAAACCAAAAGCGGCGAAATCTACATCGGGCAGATGGAAGCCCGGTTCGATCTTCAGGAACACGGCCCCATATTGGCGTGCCACCTGATCAATCGCATTCAGGACCGCGTGAACCTGCGCGGTATCGGTCCAATCGACCAACGGCCCGTAGGGGATATAGGCCAGTTGGCCCAACCGCAATGGCAGCCGCCGGAATAAGATTTGCGCGCCAGCGACGAGTTCCCCCGCCGGATTGGTGACGGCGACGCGCTGGGGGGTCCAGCCAAACGCTGCTTTGAGTTCGCCCCAGGCGCAGAGTTGCAATAAATGCGCGCGCGGGTGGGTGTTGACAAAACTATCCCAGCGAGCTGGGTCGGGCGTGATGATGGTCAGTGACATAGAACCTACTATGAACGCGCTGGTAATGTTTTCAATTATAAGGGATTTGAGAGATAAAAGTAGTGAAAAAGGTGTTAATTTTTGTGCGGATATGTTTGAATCTTCTCACTTACGCGCGCTTCACCATAACGCGGGCAGAATAATCCTTACGGGGTTGGCTCTGTTTCGCCGGGCATCGCTTCATCATGCGCCACCGCGAACCACTGCTCGCTGATCACGCCCGCCGCGATTCCCGCTAAAACCGCCGCCATCAGCCCCAGGTTGTAGGGCAAACTGTTGGCGGCAACGGCTACGATCCCCGCCGTGAGCGCGGCCAAGATCGCCGGGCGATCCCGCAAGACGGGGATCACGAGCGCGATAAACGTGAGCGGCAGCGCAAAATCGAGCGACCAGCTTGCGGGGATTTCCGCGCCGACCACGATCCCGACAATGGTGCTCATCTGCCACGATACCCAGAGCGTCAGCCCTGATCCCAGAAAATACCAATGCTGATTCGAATGGCGAGCGGAGGCGGGCGTGCTTTTTTCGTAGCGAACGATAGTGACGGCGTAGGCTTCATCGGTCAGCAGGAAGGCCAGCAGGTATTTCCAGGGTTTGCTGAGGTGTTTGACATACGGCGCGAGCGACGCGCTGTAGAGCATGTGGCGCAGATTGACGACAAACGTGGTCATAACGATGATCACGCCCGGCGTCAGCGTTTTGAACAGTTCCGCCGCGATAAACTGCGCCGATCCCGCAAAGACGATCATGGACATGGCGAGGATGATCGGGATTGGTAATTCGGCTTCCAGTGCCAGGATACCGTAGATCACGCCAAACGGTGATGTGCCGAGCAGGATCGGGAGTTGGGCGCGCACGCCGCCCCAAAATTCGGCTGATTTGGATAGCATGAAATTTCGATCCTCTACTGTGCGCTTTGAAAGGTAATGGCGGGGCGTATTGATGGTATTGAAGGGATAAGTATTTGTTGTAGGGGCGAGGCGACGCCTCGCCCTGGGCGAACCACCGGGTCGCCCCTACAATACACCGACTGCCAAACTGTATCAGACAGCGACTCTACCGCATCCTGCCGCCTGCGCCTATAAGCATTCTGCATAAATAGGCGGAACTTTCCGGGGGGGCGGGGCGTCCTGTGATCGGCGTTGCAGAATGGAGGCGATCAGGACTATGATTAACGTACTACACACACGGACACAAAATCGCGCCAAAAACTATCGCACAAGGACGTATCACGTGGATAAGCAGCTAATCGGGCAAAATCTCAATGGCTATATTGTGGGACGGTCTATCGGCGGCGGCGGGATGGGGCGCGTGTATCAGGCGCTTGAATCCGAAACACAGACGCCGGTTGCGCTCAAAATTTTGCTGCCGGAATATGCCGAAGATGAGCAGTTCCGCAGCCGCTTTACGCGCGAAGCCCAACTCATGATCGCGCTGCGGCACGCGAATATTGTGCCGGTGTATGCGTATGGCGAATGGCAGGGGTATTTGTACATTGTGATGAAGCTGGTCAAAGGTCCCTCGCTGGATCGGATTTTGGAGCAGCATCCTTTTTCGCCCCTGACCGCGTGGCAAATTGTGCGTCCGGTAGGCGCGGCGCTGCATTTTGGGCATGAACACAACGTCATGCACCGCGATCTGAAGCCGGGCAATATCCTGGTGGAGCGGCACGGCGAAGGGAATCACGTCTATATTGCGGATTTTGGCCTGGGCAAACGGCCCGGACTGGATACCACGCTCACGGCAGCGGGACTCGCGGTGGGTACGCCCGAATACATGGCTTCCGAAGCCGCGATGGGCGAAGGCGCGCGCGTCAGCAGTGATGTGTATTCGTTTGGGGTGATCATCTATGAACTGCTGCTGGGGCGCTTGCCGTTTGATGAAGGCCAGCCGCAACTGACCGCGCTGGCGCATGTCGATCAGCCTGTGCCGCGCCCGCGCCGTTTGCATCCGCAGTTTCCGGCGCGTCTGGAAAGCGTCATTCTGCGTGCGCTCGAAAAAGACCCCACCGCGCGCTATCCGTCCGTCGAGGCGTTGCAGCAGGCGTATTATGGTGCGGTGAAAGAATTGGACGAACCGGTCCGTCGTGCGACGTATTGGGTGGTGGAACCAGGCGGGGCGTAGGGGCGTTACCTCACCCCCCGGCCCCCTCTCCACGCGCGGAGAGGGGGAGTC
>JAFGJA010000655.1 GCA_016929355.1 Anaerolineae bacterium
GGAAGAGGACATCAAAGAATTTGAGCTGACGCACGTCGTTGTGGCCTCTTGCTCACCGCACATGCACGAGAAAACGTTCCGTAATGCGTGCGCGCGCGCTGGCTTGAACCCGTATATGTTCGAGATGGCGAATATCCGCGAACACGCTTCCTGGGTACACCCTGACGATAAAGACGGCGCAACCGACAAAGCCAAAGCATTGGTTAGCGCGGCGGTACATCGTGTATTCCACCACGAACCGCTTGAACCAATGGATGTGAACATTCGCCCCGAAACCATGATCGTTGGCGGCGGGATCGCCGGTATCCAGGCGGCGCTGGAAATTGCCGAAGCGGGCCACCGGGTGTATCTGGTCGAGCGCGAACCGAGCATCGGTGGGCACATGGCCCAGTTGGATAAGACCTTCCCCACCCTCGACTGTTCGGCCTGTATCCTCACGCCGAAGATGTTCGATGCGGGGGGACATCCCAATATCACCCTGCTGTCCTACTCTGAAGTGGAACAGGTGGATGGTTATGTCGGTAACTTCACCGTCCGCGTGCGCCGCAAAGCGCGCATGGTCGATGAAGACCTGTGTACGGGCTGCGGTTCCTGCTGGGACAAATGCCCGATCAAGATCGTGGATGAAGTCTTCGAAGCCAGCCTGGGGATGCGCAAGGCGATCTATCGCCCGTTCCCACAGGCCGTGCCGAAGTATCCCGTCATTGACGTAGATAACTGTACGTACTTCAAGAGCGGCAAATGCCGCATGTGCGAGAAGGTTTGCCCCACTGAAGCGATCCGCTTTGATCAGGAAGATGAACTGCTTGACATCGAAGTCGGCAATATCATCATCGCTACGGGCTATGATACCTTTGACGCGCGCCGCATCTCCCAGTACGGGTACGGGCGGCTGGAAAATGTCTTCACCAGCATCGAGTTTGAACGGTTGGTGAATGCCGCCGGTCCCACCGAAGGTCATATTACCTTGCGTGATGGTGTGACGACTCCGAAATCAGTCGCCATTGTGCATTGCGTGGGCAGCCGCGATAAGAACTACAATGCGTACTGCTCCGCGATCTGCTGCATGGCCTCGCTGAAGTTTGCGCATCTGGTCAAGGAAAAGACCGGGGCCGAAGTCTATAACTTCTACATCGACATGCGGACGATTGCCAAGGGCTACGAGGAATTCTATGTTCGCCTGCTCGAAGAAGGCACGCACTTCATTCGTGGCAAGGTGTCTGAAATCACCGATGCGGCCCATACGCCTGACGAAGAAGGCAAGACGATTGTCATCGCGGAAGATACGCTGATCGGCAAGCAGCGCCGTGTTCCGGTGGACATGGTTGTGCTGGCGGTAGCGATGGAACCGCGCCATGATGCGGCGGAAGTCGCGCATATGTTCAGTATTGGCTGCGGCGATACCGGTTTCTTCACCGAGCGCCACCCCAAACTGGACCCGGTTGCCACCATGACTGAGGGCATCTACATTGCGGGCGCGTGCCAGGGAGCGAAGGACATCCCCGACAGCGTTGCGCAAGGGTCAGCCGCCGCCGCGCGGGTGTTGAGCGTGATCGCGCAGGGCGAAGTATCGCTTGAACCCGTTCGCGCCACCATTGACGAAGAACACTGTTCCGGCTGTCGCATCTGCAATACCATGTGCCCGTATAACGCCATCGACTTCATCGAAGCCGAGCACGTTTCGCGCGTCAATCCGGCGCTGTGCAAGGGCTGTGGGACATGCGTCGCTGCCTGCCCCAGCCAGGTGATTCACGGTGCGCACTTCACCTTTGACCAGTTGATCGCTGAGATCGACGGGATTCTGGTGGATGTGACATCCAACGAGCCGATTCCGGAACCCGCTTAGTCAGGAGAAAGAAAACATGAGCGACAATGGAACGTTCAAGCCCGTGATTGTGGGCTTCTTATGCAACTGGTGTTCCTATCGCGCGGCTGACCTGGCGGGCACATCCCGAATGGGTTATCCGTCAACGCTGCGTGATATTCGAATTATGTGTACGGGCCGGTTGGACCCAACCTTCGTCCTGCGCGCGCTGCAAAAGGGTGCGGACGGTGTGTTGATCATGGGCTGTCATCCCGGCCAGTGCCACTATCAAGAAGGTAACTATAAAGCCATCCGGCGGTTTGCGCTGCTGCGGCGGACGCTGCGCCAGATGGGAATCGAAGATGAGCGTGTCCAACTGCACTGGGCATCGGCGGCAGAAGGTGTGCGTTTTGCCGAAACCGTCGCGCGTGTGACTAAAGAAATCACCGCCCTCGGCCCGTTGGATTGGACGCATAATATCCCGAATGAAGACCCCTATGCAGAGGAGGAGGCTCATGTCTAAACCGAAGCTGGCGTTGTACTGGGCCTCGTCGTGTGGCGGCTGCGAGATCGCGGTGCTATCGCTGCATGAAAAGATTCTGGATGTGGCCGCCGCGTTTGATATTGTCTTCTGGCCGTGCGTGATGGATTTCAAATACGCCGATGTCGAAGCAATGGAAGATGGCGAGATCGATGTGTGTTTGTTCAACGGCGCGATCCGCAATGACGAAAACGCACATCTGGCCCATTTGTTACGTAAAAAGTCAAAAGTATTAGTCGCGTTTGGCGCATGTGCCTTCGGCGGTTCGATGCCGGGGCTGGCGAATTTTGCAGACCGCGAACAGATTTTTGATTTTGTCTACAAAGAATCACCAAGTACGGTGAATCCCGATGGCGTTGTGCCGCAAAAAATCTCCAATGTGGATGAAGGCGAATTGACCCTGCCCACCTTCTGGAACACGGTCAAGACGCTGGCGCAGGTTGTGCCGGTGGATTACTACCTGCCGGGCTGCCCGCCAGAAGCGTCATCCATCGAGATCGCGGTCAACGCGATTGTCACAGGGCAGTTGCCGCCGCCCGGTTCGGTCATCGGGCCGGAGGTGACGGTCTGCGACGAATGCAGTCGCACCAAATCCGAAAAGAAGATCAAGCGCTTCTACCGCCCGCAGGAGATTATCCCCAACGACGAAGAATGTTTGCTTGAGCAGGGTTTGTTCTGCGCCGGTATTGCAACCCGGGCCGGCTGTGGTGCGCTATGTCCCTCAGTGGGGATGGGGTGTCGCGGCTGTTATGGCCCGAACGAAGGCGTGATCGATCATGGTGCGAAACTGCTGACGGGTATTGCTTCCGTGTTGGACGCGAATACGCCCGAAGAAGTGGACGCGATCCTTGATACGCTGCCGGACCCGGCGGGTTACTTCTATCGCTTCCATCTACCCGATTCACTGCTGCGCCGCAAAGCCCGTAAAAACGGACAAAAGCTGATCGAATCAGCGGCTGAACCGGCGTAGGCCAGGAGGAGAACTTATGAATCGCATTACAATCGACCCGATCACCCGGCTCGAAGGGCATGGTAAGATCGAAATCTTCCTGGATGATACGGGCAATGTCGATAATTGTTACCTGCAAATTCCCGAACTACGTGGGTTTGAGGTTTTTTGCCTGGGGCGTCCGGCAGAAGAAATGCCGCGCCTGACCAATCGCATCTGTGGCGTGTGCCCGGAAGCGCATCATATGGCGGCGGCCAAAGCGCTCGACGACTTGTACAAAGTCAAGCCTCCGCTCGCGGGATCGCTGCTGCGCGAGCTGCTGTATATGGCCTTTTTTGTAACGGATCACACCACGCACTTTTACGCGCTCGGCGGCCCTGATTTCGTGATGGGGCCGGATGCGCCCGCCGCCGAACGGAACATCCTCGGCGTGATCGGCAAGGTTGGGCTGGAAATCGGCGGGCAGGTGATCGCGTGTCGCAAACGCAACCATGAAGTGATCAAAATGATTGGCGGGCGCGGCATCCACCCGGTTTCCGCGCTGCCCGGTGGCATGAGTCACCCGATCACCGAAGAACAGCGTTTGGAGATCGTGGAGATCGCCAAGCAAAACGTCGAGTTTGCCCAGTTCACCCTTGATGCAGTGGTACGCGGCATGGTGTTGGCGAATCCTGGCTACGTGGAATTGATCACGAGCGAAGGCTATACACAGCAGACCTACTACATGGGCGTAGTGGACGAAAATAATCACGCTAATTTCTACGACGGCAAAGTGCGCGTGGTCGGGCCGGATGGCTCCGAACACTGCAAATATGGACCACACGAATATACCGAGTACATCGCGGAACATGTCGAACCCTGGTCCTACCTCAAATTCCCGTACCTGAAAAACGTGGGCTGGAAAGGCTTTGTGGATGGTCCCGATAGCGGTGTCTATGCCGCAACTCCGCTTTCGCGTCTGAATGCGGCGGATGGCATGGCGACGCCGTTGGCCCAAGAAGAGTACGAGAAGATGTATGAAACGCTCGGCGGCAAGCCGGTGCATCATACATTAGCAACCCACTGGGCGCGCTGCATCGAACTGCTGTACGCGGCGGAACACATGCTGGAAATTGCCGAAAATCCCGAAGTGGCGAGCAAGACCGTGCGTGCCATCCCCACCGAAAAACCGACTGTTGGGATAGGGATCGTCGAAGCGCCGCGCGGCACGCTGACCCACCACTATGAAACGGACGAAAAAGGCATCCTGACTAAAGTCAATCTGATCGTGGGTACGACCAACAACAACGCGCCGATCTATATGAGCGTGCGCGATGCGGCCAAAGCGGTGATCAAAGATGGCGAGGTCAACGATACGATCCTGAATATGGTCGAGATGGCGTTCCGGTCTTACGATCCGTGCATGTCCTGCGCGACCCACTCGCTACCCGGCCAGATGCCGCTTGAGGTGGTGGTGCGTGATAACTCCGGCGAGGTGACACATCATCTGAGCCAGTACGTCGCGCCGGAACTGTTGGATAAGGTGGACTAGCTTCAATTTATCGTAGGGGTGTTACCCTTACATGACGTTGATTTTCAAGGGGCGGTTGCTATCATTCACGTAATCGCCCCTGAATTTTAGATCGAGGTTTTTATGGGTGAAGCAGCAAACAAATTATTGATCATTGGCCTGGGCAATCCCATTTTGACCGATGATGCGATTGGCTGGCGGGTGGCCGCAGCCCTGCGCGAAAAACTGCGGGATCATGCTGAACTTGCCGCATCCGTTGAAATCACCGAAGCATGTCTGGGCGGGTTGTCGCTGGCGGAATTAATGGTAGATTATACGCGCGTCATTGTGATCGATGCGATCATGACACGGGACTGCGTACCGGGCACTGTGTATACCTTCAAACTCACTGCTTTGCCGGGTACGCTGAATACCGCTTCAGCGCATGATACCAATCTGGCAACGGCCCTCGGTACGTTACGGCGCTATGGTGGCATTGTGCCCGATGACGAGGCGGTTGATATTGTGGCAGTTGAAGCGGCAGAGGTGATGACCTTTTCAGAGACATGTACCCCGGCAGTTGAAGCGAGTATTGTTCCGGCAACTGAGGCAGTTTTCCGTCTGATTCAAGCAAGTTGTGCGGAAAATCAAAAATAGGGGTTGACGCCCCCGTTTTTGCCGCTATAATGCTTTCTCGCTTGGCACTGCGAAATTCGTACCCAAGCAAAGCAATTTTCAAACTTGAAGCAAATTCCTCTTGTCAACGCGGTGAATGTGTGCTAACATACAGAAACCTCAAACAAGAGGGGTGGTGAACAGAAAATTATCGTCCGTTCACCTAAAAAAAAACAGGAGGCGCAAGACACGCACTCAACGACTTGTTTATCTGGTCTGATTATGTGTCTTGAGCCGACGAAAACGTCGGTTTTGTTTTGCGAGAGGCTTGTGTATGGGCAGGCGGACAGCGAAGCAA
>JAFGJA010000115.1 GCA_016929355.1 Anaerolineae bacterium
GTATGTGGACCCGTTGAATTTTATCCAGGTGGTGCTGCTGCGTGATCTGCGCGCGTTGGAACCGGGGTCGGCGGCGTATGACGAAACATTACGCGCCGTGCTGGAAACGGTAAACGGGATCGCGGCGGGCATGAAAACGACAGGGTAAAGAAGCGGTTAGCTTTCAGCGATCAGCAATCAGCAAAACCAAAAATCATGCTACACCAGCCAAGTTAGGAGAGAGCGAGCCAGTTCGCCGTTAAGTCCCCCTCGCCATAGGTTTCGTTGAGCGACAGCGAAACAAACCGTCTCGGATGGCGAGGGAGATTTAGGGGGTGAGGCCGTTCTGCTAACCTTCCAAAACTAGCATAAGGTCCAAATAGAAAGCAAAAAGAATGAGATTAAAGGCATCCATCAAAAATCACCCAACGCTTGATATTGCGATCATCCATCAAGAGAACGAAGGAGAGGGCTATTTCCTCTATGTTGTGAGTGAAGATCAAAATCATGGGTTTGACAACTGGCATCCGAATTTGGAAAGCGCAAAATATCAAGCTCAAATGGACTATCACATTGCTGCTGATGATTGGCAGAAAATTCCAGATGTGTTACCCGGCGCACTGCCAACATTTGAGGAACCTACCGTTGGGATACGCGATGAATCGGGGGGATTTCATACTATCCCATATAACGAAGCGTTGAAACGAGGTCTTGTACCACCTCAAGAAAAACCATTAGAAATCATAGACGATCCAGAGCTAATCGCAGAAGTGCGGTCATACTTGGCAAAGAATAATCCGCTTCGAGCCATACAAATTTACCTTAACCATGCAAGGTGTGATTTGCTCACAGCGAAACGTGTCATTGAGCATCTACGAAATACAGAAAGCTGAAAGAACGCGCGACAAATCCCCCTCTCCGTGCTTGGAAAGGGGGTTGAGGGTGAGGTTAATTCGCTGCGCCTGCGCTCATCTTCTTCATCATGCGCATTAACGCATCGATCTGCGCATCGTCCGGCAGCGAGGGAATCGCGCCGTAGCCCGTCGCCGTGAGCGCCCCTGCCGCACACGCGCGCGCCATCACGTTCTGCAAATCCGCCTCGGTCATATCGCCCAGCGTCAGATCAAAATCAAGCAAGCAATCGAGCATCGCGGCGGTAAAGGCATCCCCGGCCCCGGTAGTCTCGACCACTTTGACCGTTGGCGCAGGTACTTGCCCGGTCCGCTCGCCCGCCTTGTACCACGCCCCATCCTTGCCCAATGTGATCACCGCTAATCGCCCGGCAAAACCAATCGCATCGAGCGCCGCCGCGTAATCGTCCTCGTGATCAGGCCGCAAAAAGAGGAGATCAGGTAGGCTGGTGCGCAAAATATCCGCATGGGCAATCGCTTCACAGATGGTCGCGCGCCCATCGTCAGGATTCGGCCACAACCCCGGACGCCAATCCGGGCTGCACGAGGTCACGACTCCGGCTTCTTTCGCCAGTTGGATCGCGTGCAAGACCGTCTCGCGCGACTGCGGGGTGCGCAAACTGACCGAGCCGTAGTGCAAAATGCGCGCCTGTTGTACATCCTCGGCGGTGACTTGCTCCGGCAATAACTGCTCGTGCGCACCAACACTGAACAGAAATTCGCGCCCACCCTCCAGCTTTTGCCGGACAAAAGCCAGCGTCGTAAAGTGATCAGGATCACGGCGCAAGGTACATATAACGCCGACAGTTTCGAGATCATGGACAATTTTCTCGCCAAAGACATCGTTGCCAACTGTCGCAATCACCCGCGCCCGGCGATCCAGTTTTGCCAACCCTGCCGCGACATTCGCCGGAGCACCCCCCGTTGCCGCATTATAGCGGGCCGCCTCAACCAGCGTATCACCGCGTTCGTGAGCCACAAAGTCAATCAAAGCTTCGCCAATACACAAAACATCGATCATGGCAGATTCCGTTGCTCCTGGTAGTCCAATTTAAGGGTTGAGTATAGCGCTAACCCTCCGAACCGACCACACGAAACCCGTTCTCGCTCGCTATTCACAGCGAGTAAAAGTACCCACGCCGCCCATCTTAGCGTACAATAGATGACGCACTAACCTAACCTGACGCGCACTAGTTTTGGTCGCAGAAAGAGATTTGGTCGTATGGCAACAGTTGTGTTGCCCGAATCTACTCGCGCATTATACCCGTTCGCCGCGCATTACTACACGTTGAGCGATGGCAAACGAATGCATTACCTTGATGAAGGTCCGCCGAATGGGGAGGTCCTGGTTTTTCTGCATGGGTATCCGACGTGGAGTTTTACGTACCGGGCGCTCATTGTCTACTATGCCGCGCTCGGCTATCGCTGTATTGCGCCCGATTTCATCGGCTTCGGCCTGAGCGACAAACCCGCCGACAAAGCCTATCACACCCTGCGCCACCACATTCACAATACCCTCGAATACCTGAATGTGTTGCGATTGCGTGACATCACCTTGATCATGGAGGATTGGGGCGGCCCGTTGGGGTTAACCTATACTTTGCGCCGCCAGGAGACCGTCAAGCGGTTGGTGCTGATGAACACCTGGGTCTTTCAGGATACATTACCTAACCGGCTGCATCCATTGGTGAATTGGGCAACCCGGCCCGGTTTTGGGGAATTGATCTTTGGGCGGTTCAATCTGGCGTTTGATCTGGTGCTGCAACGGTGGTCAAACCGCCAGTTATCGGAAGCGGTGTTGATGGCCTATAAAGCGCCATTCCGCGATCTGCGCGAACGCGCGGCCTTGATCCAGTTTCCGCGTATGATCAGCACCACGCCCGATCATCCCTCGGCGCAACTCATGCGCGAAATCGAAAGCGGCCTTGATGCCCTGAAGCGAATGCCCACTTTGCTGCTGTGGGGCGAAGCCGATCCCGCCTTTCCGCTACAGACCGCGGAGCACTGGAAAACGATGCTGCCGCGCGCCAAAGGCCCGATTGTGCTGCCCCAGGCGCGTCATTTTTTGGTCGAAGATGCGCCCGAAGCCGTGACGCGGCATCTCGATCAATTTCTTGAGGCGACCCGTTAGGTCGTTTTACAACCCGCACTAGCCATCCGTCGTCGTATCGGTTTCGCTCATATCCTCGGTAGTGGTATCGGTTTCGTCCGAAACACTGCTGCCCGTCACGACAAACTGCACCTGTGACAACAATTGGCTGTTCAAGGTGAGTTCCACCGTCCATTGACCGGATTGGAAGATCGCACCATCGGGCACAACGGAACAATACGCGCAAATGTTGGCGTAATTTCGGGTAGGAATCCAGCACTCCGTATCGTCAAGATAGACCTCGCCATCCACCGTCCACCGCGCCCCAATGACCGATCCGGCGGTGAGCGTATTAATGCGCGTGACCACATAGATCGTATCGGTCGAAGGCGAAAACGTTGATGTCACGCCAACCGCGCAGTCTTGGTTATCACGCCCGGTAGATGTGACCGTTTGGGTAAATTGAGTCCCCGATGAATTCGTCGTATCACCAGCCGCAGCCGGCGACGGGGTAATCGCCGGATTCGCGGCGGGCAAAGTCGCTTGCGGAGCCGCATTATTGTTATTGTTGCTCACGATGGGCGATTGCGGCTGCGGTGTGGGCTGCTGTACGGCTACCGCCCCGCCACCGCTCAATTCGAGGACGGTCAGGGTGGCTTGCGAAGACAGCAGTTGCACGGCTAATTGCGTCACCTGCGCCTGAAAGACGACATTTTGGGTGGCTTGCTGCTCCAACGCAGCGATAGTCAGCAGCGGTGTGCCGACCATCTGAATGGTACTTTGCAATTGGGCGTTTTGCGTTTCCAGATCGGCCACTTCTGAGCCACCCGTTAGCGAACTGCACGCGCCCACTGACAGGGCCATCATGATCATTACCAGCAGGGCTGCATAGCGGGTTGGCATAACTGGGTCGCTCCTTCTATCGCTGATTCGGTGGTCCTTCCCCCATAACGCCTTTAGTGTAACGCAAAATAGCGCATCTGTACCCTACGAATATTTAACGCTGCGTGAGAAATTTTTAGTACACATCAGTGGAAGTCTATCAGGGGTTGTAGGGGAGGGTTTGCAAAGCCGCCCCTACAAAATCTGCCCTAGCTA
>JAFGJA010000656.1 GCA_016929355.1 Anaerolineae bacterium
GAGGGGGAGTCAGATCGCGCACAATTCCCCCTCTCCACCGAATGGGGAGGGAGTTAGGGAGAGGGGTTAACGCGCAATGCGTCACTGGATTTAAAAGCTGAACAGCAGTGAATGGCCCCTACGCAAATTTCAGGCTAACCCGCCTAATCCCCTTCGATGAGCGTGCCAACTTGCTCGCCTAACACGGCGGCTTGCAGGCTGTGATCTTCCCAGATGTTCAACACAATAAGCGGCAGTTGGTTATCCATACACAGTGTGATCGCGGTCAGGTCCATGACGCGCACGCGGTAATTGAGCGCGTCCGAATAGGTGAGGTGATCGAAGCGGGTCGCGTCCGGGTTTTTCTTCGGATCAGCCGAATACACCCCGTCCACCTGTGTACCTTTAATCAGCACATCCGCGTTAATCTCCATCCCGCGCAGCGCGGCGGCGGTATCGGTGGTGAAAAAGGGGTTGCCCGTACCGCCCGCAATAATCACGACGCGGCCTTTTTCCATGTGCCGGATCGCCCGCAGCCGGATATACGGTTCCGCGACCTTGTTCATTTCCACCGCCGTTTGGACGCGGGTCGGCACGTCGATTCGTTCAAGGGCATCTTGCAGGGCCAGGCCATTCATGACAGTGGCGATCATCCCCATGTGATCGGCAGTGGACCGTTCCATCCCGTGATGCAAACCGATATTACCGCGCCATAAATTCCCCGCGCCAATGACGATAGCAACTTCAACACCTAAAACATGGATAGTTTTGATCTTTTGGGCGATGGTTGCGGCCTGATTGGGATCGATGCCAAAGCCTTGTGGCCCGGCCATCACTTCGCCGCTCAATTTGAGGACAATACGTTTATAACGTGGCGTGTTTGTTCCGGTCATGTATGTTCACCTCATGAAAAGTTACATTACGATCACAACGCACAAAAAAGGGGATTAGGTACATTCCCTAATCCCCTGCGTTACCATACTAATCGGCCCTCTAGCCTTCGTCTTCCGCGCCACCTTCGCCAACAGCGATGCGGGAGAAGCGGCCAACAGTGATATTCTCACCCAGTTCGGCAATGGCCGCCGTGATCATCTCGCCAATGGTCATGCTATCGTCTTTGATAAAGGCCTGTTCCAGCAAGGCGAGTTCTTCATAGAACTTATCCATCCGGCCATCCACGATCTTATCGACGACATTTTCGGGTTTGCCCTCGTCGAGCGCGCGGCGGCGTTGCAGATCGCGTTCGGCGTCAACAATCGCGCTGGGCACATCTTCACGGGTCAGATACTGCGCACCGAGGTTAGCGATCTGAAGCGCAATGTCTTTCGCCAGATTACGGAACTGCTCGGTATTGGCAACGAAATCGGTTTCGCAGTTGAGTTCGACCAACACGCCCAGACGATCATTGTGATGCACATAGGCGTAAACAATACCTTCGTTGGTAGCGCGACCCACTTTTTTCGCGGCTTTCGCCAGCCCTTTTTCCCGCAGAAAATCGGCGGCTTTTGCCATATCGCCATCGAATTGGACCAACGCATTCTTGCAGTCTAAAGGACCAACGCCGGTCATTTCACGCAGTTCTTTTACCATTTTTGCGGTGACGTTTGCCATCAGCTAATCTTCCTCGCTCTCCTCATCTTCGTCTTCGTAATCTTCGTCATTGTCATCGACTGCTTCGAGGTCGTCGTACTCCTCGTCATCTTCGAAATCCAGACCGCCACTGCGCAATTTGGCGAGCGTGGCTTCGCCGAGATACGCTTCGTTCTCATCCAGATCGATCATCGCATCGACGAAATCGACATCACCTTCTTCGAGATCATCATCCAGATGGGCTTTGCGCATGGCGATACCCTCGAGCACAGCGTCGGCCATCTTCGCGGTCAGCAATTTGATCGCGCGGATCGCATCGTCGTTCGCCGGGATAATATAGTCGATGGGATCGGGGTCGCAGTTGGTATCCACCAACGCCACCAACGGAATGTGCAAAATGTTGGCTTCACGCACGGCGGTTTCTTCGCGGCGCGTATCCACCATGAAGACCAGATCAGGCAGGCGCGACATATTGCGCAACCCGCCAAACCGCAGATCCATCTTTTCCATCTTACGATCCAGCAGCAAGCGTTCTTTCTTGGTGAGCTGGTCAAACACGCCTTCTTCACGCTGGCGTTCGATCTGCTTCATGGTTTCCAAACGGCTGCGGATGGTGCGCCAGTTGGTGAGCGTGCCACCCAGCCAACGCTGGTTGACATACGGCATCCCGCAGCGCATGGCTTCAGAGGCAATCGTTTCCTGCGCCTGACGCTTCGTGCCAACAAACAGCAGCGTGCCACCGTCGGCCACCGTGTCACGCACCAGGGCGTAGATTTCATCGATATACACAATCGTTTGTTGCAAATCGATGATGTGGATTCCGTTGCGTTCCGTAAAGATATACGGCTTCATCTTCGGATTCCACTTGCGGGCACGGTGTCCAAAATGGACGCCGGTTTCCAGCAGTGCTTTCATAGAAATGACTGGCATAGCGTTATTCTCCTGAAATGTGTTTGTCGTTCACACCATTCATCTTGTATCCAAATCCGGTTATGCTCATCAACTGAGCCGGACAACACAGACACAATCCCGGTGTGTGTTTTTTTCGGGTCCGCACGACAAAAAATGCCGCACCGTTACCCGGCGCAGCATTGTATCATAAGGGAGGGGTGATCACAAGGTTCGATATACACCCGCCACCGCCGGACACTCGCGTCTTACTGATCAGCGAGCAAAGCCTCAACTGCGGCCCATAACTGCTCCTCGGTCTGATAGCCGAACAGCGTTTGAAACACGTCACCCTCAACATCCAACAACACAATCATGGGAATACCCATCACCCGGTAGCGGTTCATTAGAGTCCGGTTGCTGAAATGGTCAATGTTTAAGATGTGAAAATCAATACGATCCTGGTATGTTTCCTCAAGCCGTCGCACGGACGAGCGCATGGCGTTGCAGCTGCTTCACCACCAGGCATGAAACTCGATAAAATGCGGCTTCCCGCGCAAGACAATCTCATATTGAGTGGGATCAGGGGTTGGTGGCGCGATGGTCTGGGCAATGGCCGTAAACGTACCCATCGGGCTGTTCGCCAGAGGATCAAGCGTCGGGGTTGCCAACAGCAAGAATGTCTCCGGCGTGATGGTAGTTTCACCCATCGGCGGACCACCGGCTGACATCGCCCCAGATTGCGCCTGGGGATGGGCAACCATGGTTTGTATGGTATCACGCTGCGCTGCGCTGCAAGCCGCCAGCGCGAGCAAGCCAGCCCACAGCAGCCCAAATAGAGTACGCTTAGACAATCGGATTTCTCCACATATTAATGATATTGTTTCAGGATTTGATTGTATAGTAATTCGACTTGCTGGTCAAAAAAAATTTAACAATCAACCCCAATTTGGTTTGTTTTTGGTTATAAAGTGGTTTATTTTAAGGTTAGTAATGGTAATCGTAATCTTGGCAGGTTAAGATACGGTTACATTTGAATTGGATATGCTCCCGGCCCAAATCCCGCTTACCCTAGAGCATCTCTTCCCCACCCCGTCCAGTTCAAATGTAAGGAC
>JAFGJA010000116.1 GCA_016929355.1 Anaerolineae bacterium
CGATCCGGCACGTAGTCAAAGCAGCCGGGCCAACTGGCGAACATGAGAGCAGCACATTTGCCGATGAATTTCTCGCGGCGCTGGCTGCCGCCCCGGATTGGTTGATCGTGGACGAGATTCGCGGTGACGAATCGAAAGCGGTCTGGGCCGCATTAAATCACGAGAATCCACCCCATTACCTGTGGGTATTTCGCGGCAATGCCCAGGCGGACCGGCTGCGCAGCGCGTTAAGCATGGTGATTCGTAAGGGGTATCCCCTGCTCGATCAGGCGACGATTTACGAGGCTATCGCGGCGCGCGTGCCATTCGTCGCCGTGATCAAACGGGTCGAGGATGCACCGTGTCTGGTGCAGATCGCGGAATGGGTCTACAAGGACGGGGCCGAGGTTACGTTAACGCTGCGTCCGATCCTGGTGGAACATGAAGGCGGCTGGCTGGATATGGAGCAGCGCCCGACGCGCAATCTCGATCTGCCGGACGAATTTTGGGGCGATAAACGAGCATGAGAATTCAAATAGGACGCAGATAAATGCAGATTTAAAAACCAAAGTCAAAAGCGGAATTCACCACAGAGGCACAGAGAAAAACAGGGTAAAAACAAGAGAAAAACAAAGGTGAAGTCACGATGCGGTCACGCGCGGGAGGTATGCTAACCGCACGCTCGACTCCTGTTATTAAAACGGCCTCAGCCCCCTCTCCATCCGAGACGTTATTGTCTCACTAACGTTCGACAAAAACTATAGAGAGGGGGAGTCTGGCATTGGGGCCAGTTACACTGCCGGAGATAATTCTATGCGCCAACGAAATTTGTTCGTTCCTGTGATCCTCATCCTGATGCTGCTGACCGGGATCATCATACCCGTGCTGCCAACACGCGCGCAGACCCAAACCACGCCGGGATCACTGATCGAAATCATCTGGCCGGACACCGCCGCGCTGCCCGCGCAGTTCGGCGTATATCTGGGGCACGGCCTGATCCTCACTAACTGGCATCCCTGGACGCTGGATGGGCACATTTATGCCGACAAAAAACGCACCCTTGCCGCGAGTTGGCAGGTGACACATTATGACGATGACGGGGTGAGCGATCCTGGCGAATGGCTGCTGGATCGAATTGGGCGGATCGCTGGCGCGGGCGTCACGATTCCCGGCGACACGGCAAACGATCCCCTTCCAGTGGAGCGGCTGATCTACGCGGATCGGGCAACGGATATTGCGCTGTTTACAGTAGATGCCGCCACGATTGAGGCGCGCGGCGCGATCCCGGCGCAGTTGAGCGCCTATCTGCCGGAGTCAAATTTGTTGAGCGCCGAAGCGCCTGTTTGGATAGCCACAGCCTCCGATCAGGGCGCGGCAGCAGTGGCAGGAACGCTCACCACGAGCAACCCGGAGTTGTTACCCGCATCCGAGGATCGCCGCCTGGATGGTCCCTGGCAGGTGTGGTCGCTGCGGCTGACTGCGCCGGAGCAGATACCGGATGGATCACCGATCTTTGCCGCCGAAAATAGCGATCTGATCGGGTTGGTGTGGCGCGCAGAAGAAGGCATCACACCGGGCGCGCATTGGGTCACACCCACCGCGATATGGCTGCACGATCTCTACGCGGCAAATGAGGCCATCCAAAATGCGGACTTGGCGGCAGTGCTGCAAAACGTCACGCTGACGCCAGTAGAAGGCGATCTAACCTTGCACGATCCGCTCACGCCGGAACTGGGCAACGCGGGGATCGATGTACAGCACGTCGCGCTCGATCTGGCGTTTGACCTGGATACACACACCATCACCGGCAGCGCCGCGCTGGATATTCGCGCCACTGCGCACGGCTTGCAGACATTTGGGCTGGATGCCACCGGGTTGGATATTGTGCGCGTGACGGTGGATGGCGTTGAAACTTCATTCACGACCAAAACCAACAAACTGCGCCTCGAACTGGCGAATCCGGTAGCGTTTGGGACGGTCTTCCACGCCGAGATCGCATATCGCGCCGCGCCGGAACCGTTCCGCAGCCCGTATATGCCGGGCTTCGATATTGGCATGTTTTGGGGTGACGCCGAGAATCCCACGGTTAGCACGCTTGATCAACCGGACGGCGCGCAAACGTGGTTCCCGATCAACGATCATCCCAGTGATCGGGCGACATACGAATTTCGCCTGCGCGTGCCGGAACCACTCACCGCGCTTGCCAACGGCACATTAACCGAAACACGCACGCATGAGGACGGATCGCGCACGTTTGTATGGCGCATGGATCAGCCGATGGCGAGCTACCTGACCGTGATCGCGGTGGCGGATTACATCGCGGTTGAAGATGCGGCGGCAGATGGCACGCCGATCACGCATTATGTGTATGCGGATCAGGCAGAAATCGGACGGGACTTGTTCAGCTACACGGACGACGCGCTGACCATGCTAGCAGCGTGGTTCGGGCCGTATCCGTATGCACACTACGGGCATGTCGTCGCGCCGGTTGAGGGCATGGCGCTCGAAACGCAAACGCTCACCACCATGCCCGATCTCGTGTTGGACTGGTCCGAACTCGAAATTTACGAGTTGATGGTGCATGAGTTGGCGCACCAATGGTACGGCAACACGGTCACGCCGGGCGTGTGGTCGGACATCTGGCTTAATGAGGGCTTCGCGCGGTACTCGCAGTGGTTAGCACGCGATGAACGGTTCGGCGCAGAGGCCGCGTTAGCTGCGCGCAGTTCGTCCGAAC
>JAFGJA010000657.1 GCA_016929355.1 Anaerolineae bacterium
GTATGGCGACCTTGCAGCCCGGTGTGGATTTGGTCGGCAAGGTGCATACGGTGTGGAAACGTGAGAAGAAAAACGCGGAGTAGGTTTTGATCCGTGCGTGTAGTTTACTAGGCCCTGTCAAACGCAGGGCCTTTTTGGTGGTGGAAGGGGGACGATTAGCTGGCTGATGGCAAGGTGAGCGTAAACACCCAGGGGCCGGTTACGGTGGGCGTTACGATCAAACGCTGCTGCTGGATGCGCTGGTAAATGTCTTCATCGCTCAGACCGTCTGCGGCGCTGTTCACAGCATAATCCAGACCGGAAACGGGGTAAAGCGTAAGATCGATGCCGTCCTGGATGAGTCCCGCGCTCACCTGTTCCCAATAGGCGCGGGGGTCTGATGGGGCTGGAAATAGAAATTCCACTATAAATTCTGCGGTTGGGGAACTGTTCCGATGCACAACGGCAAAGGGTATCTCAACACAGCCCAATGCGCCGGTAGCTAACGGAACCTGGGTGACGCGATTGCTATGGGCAAGGGGCAAAACATAGTTTTCGTCCAGATAGAGCCGGGTAGCGGGCTGCCAATTTTCGGCATCCGGGCTGGTGTAGCACACTTCGGCCAGGGTTTGTGAGGGGGCAATGGTCAGACGTTTGAGCGTGATCGCCTGATCGTTTTGGCTGATGGTTGTGGCCGGGGTGAGCGTGATGCCGTGATGCAGCGTAACCGTTACGGGTAGCGTGAGTTCCGCCGGATCGCCGGGATAAGGCCGCTGCCATGTGGCTGGCGAGGAGTTGATTTCAATATCCAGCTTTAGTTGCAGATCAAGGGTGGTTGGCAGATCGGCCCCCAGGTTGACGAAATAGTTTGCGCGCGATTCGCCCGGCGCTAAGGGAGGAAGCAGCTCTGCTTGCGGGTAGAAGTGAGTTACAACTGTGAGATTGGCGCGATCTGCCGGCGTATTAGAGATGGCAGCACTGGCGGTGGTTTGCTGAAACTCCGCACCATCAGGCCCCACGACGCGAATTATTTCTTTGGCCGGTATCTGGTTAGGCCCTGTTGTGCTGTAATCGAGATCATGCATGGTCAGGCAAACGATAATTTGACTGACATCGGCGTATACCCAATCAATGGTTGTCGCCACGCTATTCACTACCGCCTCATGATTGATCGGTGTGACAAGACCCTCAGCAACCAGTTGGGTGATAGTGGGATTACTATACTCAACCGTATCACTTTGCGCACCGGCTGAATCCAGGCGCAGTTCAAAATGGCTGATGATCACTAGCAGGAACACTAACTTTAAATACTTCATATAGTACTGTCTCCTAAAAATCGACTATGCGGGCGTAGTATAGCGGCCTTTGGCGATGGTTTGATTAATAGCTGTTGATTATATGATGAGAAATTGCGGTGAATCACGGGGGGTTGCCCTGTGTTCTCATCAATCAATAGCTTTTGAAATAAATTGACTAACACTTTTTTACAATATGCGCTATACTTATAGCCATATTGCCGCCTGGAAGGAGGATATAGCTATGCCAGGAGAAGCAGTTTCTTGTACATCAAAGGCGCGCGGGCCAATACTCAGCGAACCAGCCGCGCAGTCCGAATCACAATCACCATCTGAGGAGGTACGTATGATGCAGTACGCACGAGTGGGGCAGAAGGCTCCCGATTTTGAAGCAATGGGTTATATTGACGGTGGGTTTAAGCGCTACCAGCTCTCGGATTACGCGGGGCAGTGGGTGCTGGTGTGTTTCTATCCCGGTGATTTCACCTTCGTTTGACCGACGGAACTCGCGGCAGTTGCCGCCAAATATGATGTTCTGCAAGACCTGGGCGTCCAAGTCCTCTCGCTCAGTACCGACAGCCATTTCATTCACAAAATGTGGCAAGAAGACGAACTTTCAAAGATGGTTGAGGGCGGTGTGCCCTGGCCGATGTTGTCCGATGCAGGCGGTAAAATTGGGCAAGTGTACGGCGTGTACGATGCCGATGGCGGCGTCGATATTCGCGGGCGTTTCCTGATCGATCCCGATGGGGTGATTCAGGCGATGGAAGTGATGATGCCTTCTGTCGGGCGCAATATCAACGAATTGATCCGGCAGGTGAAGGCGTTCCAGCATGTGCGCGAAACCGGCGAAGTCATGCCCGCCGGGTGGACGCCGGGTAAACCCACGCTCACGCCAGGACCGGATTTGGTCGGGCGCGTGTGGGAAGTCTGGCAACCGGAAGAATAACCTCACCCCCCGGCCCCCTCTCCATTTTGAATGGGGAGGGGGAGTCTGGTTGGCTGGTATTCTTGTACCGAAACGACAATGGCCCCTACCGCTCGCGGCCCGTGATCCCGGTCATGTTATCGGGGTAGGCGACGGGCATATCGCTCACTGCGTCTAATTTGGCGCGATTCGCCGCGCTCATGGTCCAACCCACTGCGCCAAGATTATCTTCCAGATGCGCGATCTTGCGTGCGCCGATGATCGGGGCGGTGACACCGGGCTTGTCCTTGAGCCAGTTCAATGCTGTTTGGGCTGGCGTTTTATCCTCGGCTTTTGCAACCTCGAACAGCGCATCGAGTACGGCCCAGGTGCGATCATTATTGTAAACAGACCAGCGCTCGCCCCAGTTATTCTGTTCCGCTTGATCGACGCGCATCCCTGCCGGGGGCGCGGTCATGTCGCGCGTGTATTTGCCACTCAGCCAACCGCCGCGTAACGGACTCCAGGGGATAATGCCGAGGCCCTCATTTTGGCAAACCGGGACCATTTCCCATTCTGCGCCGCGATCCAGCAGATTGTAAAGGGGCTGCAAGCAGGTGAACGGTTCCCAACCGCGTTGATTGCTGAGATCAACCGCTTTCTGCAACTGCCAGCCAAAAAAGTTGCTCGCGCCGATATAGCGAACTTTGCCACTCTCGACCAATGCGTTGAGCGTGCCGAGTGTTTCCGCGAGTGGTGTGCCGGGATCCCAGGTATGCACCTGATAGAGATCGATGTAATCGGTATCCAGGCGGCGCAGACTGGCTTCAACGCTGGTGAGAATGTGCTTGCGGCTCAAGCCGACTTCGTTCGGACCATCGCCCATCGGAAAGCGAACTTTGGTGGCGATCACCCAATCCTCGCGCGGCTGATTCTTCAGCCAGCGTCCGACGATTTCTTCGGATGTGCCGCGCCCGTAGACGTTGGCGGTATCAATGAAGTTGCCGCCCGCCGCCGCGAACATGTCCATCATGGTATAACTGTCGGCTTCGCTGGTATCGCGGCCAAATGTCATCGCGCCGAGACACAATTCGCTGACGCGCATCCCTGTTTTACCCATGTAACGGAATTCCATCGCTCATACCTCCTGATTTTTTGTATACGTAATTCTAGTGTACAGGTTAGAGCGTACTCTAAGTCAAGGTGTATGCGGTGGACCTTGCAAGACACGCTCGCGCATGAGGTTTAAGGGCCAATCGCCTGCACCCTGCCATCCGAAGCGCCAGGGGACGATAATTTCGAGCCACCAGGTCGCGCCTGCGTCGGCGTAATCCGCTGTGATCGTGTGCGGGGCGCCGTAAGGCTCCGTTGCGCCGAGCGCGATCACGTCGAATGGCCTGTCCGGTGATTCGATGATGCCCTGCTGCGCGCGTTGTGCGCGGACATAGGTCACACAGGCGCGGAACAGGCGCATTTCCTCCTCCGGTTCGATGCGCTCCATACTCATGAGCGGAAAGACGCCATCCCACCGGGCGGCGCGGCGCATAGGGGCGGTGTGCGGCCAGAAACCGCCGACCCAGATTGGAATCCGGGGCTGTTGGATCGGCGTGGGCTGAAAGTGCGCTGCCGTGATCTGGTAATGTTTCCCGTCATAGCTGAACGGTGCGCCGGACCATAACCCGGTCAATATGTCCAACCCTTCATCGAGCATCGCGCCGCGCGTGCGCTGATCCA
>JAFGJA010000117.1 GCA_016929355.1 Anaerolineae bacterium
AGTGGGCCAGGTAGGACTCGAACCTACGAAGGCGTCTGCCAGCGGATTTACAGTCCGCCCCCTTTGCCGCTCGGGACACTGACCCATATTGCTTGGAACATTGGCTGTTCCAGAGCCGACGATGGGAATTGAACCCATAACCTAGCGCTTACAAGGCGCTTGCTCTGCCGATTGAGCTACGTCGGCATGGTGTCGTCATTTTACCATGCTCAGAACGCAGTCTCAAGGGTGAGTCTGGCAGAATCATTCACACCGCCTCAAGACGCCCGGAATTGTATCGGACGTAAAAACGTTTGTCAATGGTTACGTTCATGGGAAAATCTGCGCGAAGCGGTGTACAATCTTGGCATGATGAGTCTGGACCCAAAAAGGTTTCTTCCAATTATGACAACTTTATATGGTTTTGAACTTGTTCAGGAACAGGTGATTCCTGAACTCAATATGCAAGCGCAGTTGTATCGCCACGTTAAAACCGGCGGCGAAGTTCTCTCGTTACAAAATGATGATGAGAACAAAGTGTTCGGGATCGTGTTTGCGACTCCGCCCGATGATTCAACCGGCCTGCCCCACATCATGGAACATTCGGTGTTGTGCGGCTCGCGCAAATATCCAGTCAAGGAGCCGTTTGTTGAACTGATCAAAGGATCGCTGAATACGTTTGTTAATGCGTTCACAGCCCCGGACAAGACAATGTATCCCCTTGCCAGCCAGAATCTACAGGATTTCTATAATCTGGTGGATGTGTATCTGGATGCGGTGTTCTTCCCCAACCTGACTCCCTTAACGCTGCAACAGGAAGGGTGGCATTACGAACTTGATGACCCTGATGCGCCGTTGGTGTATAAGGGGGTGGTCTTCAACGAGATGAAAGGCGCGTATTCCGATCCTGACAATCTCTTGAACCGCTACAGCCGCCAATCGGTTTTCCCTGATAACACCTATGGGGTCGATTCCGGCGGTGATCCCACCGTGATCCCGAATTTGACCTACGAACAATTTAAGCGCTTCCACGACACATACTACCACCCTTCGAATGCCAGGGTATTTTTCTATGGTGACGATCCGCCAGCCGAACGTTTGCGGCTGTTGGATGCATATTTCAGCGAGTTTGGAGCGCTGCCCATTCCGGTTGAGATTGGCTTGCAAAACGCCTTCGCTGCGCCGCGCCACCTGACCTATAGCTATGCGGTGGGTGAAGATGAAGACACCGCGAGCGGCAGCAAAAAGGGTATGGTTACGGCGAACTGGGTGCTCACCGATCATACGGACGAAGAAACCGCGCTTGGCCTGGAAATCCTCGATCATATTCTGATCGGCACGCCCGCATCCCCCTTACGTAAAGCCTTGATCGACTCCGGTTTAGGCGAAGATTTGACCGGCGATGGATTGTATTTGGGCTTGCGCCAGCCGATGTTTTCGGTGGGGTTAAAGGGGATTGATCCCGACGATGCGGTCCAGGTCGAAACCTTGATTCTGAATACTTTGCGCACGTTAGCCATTAAGCGCATTGATCCTGAGATGATCGAAGCCGCGGTGAACACAGTAGAATTTGCGCTGCGCGAGAATAATACCGGTTCGTTTCCACGCGGTATTTCGCTGGGGTGGAAAACCATGCGAACCTGGATGTATGGCGGCGATCCGTTTGATCCGTTGCTGTTTGAAGCGCCATTGGCTGCGATCAAGGCGCGGTTGGCGAAGAACGAGCGCTATTTTGAAGACTTGCTGAATGCCTATTTTCTGGATAATACACACCGGGCGCGGGTGCTGCTCAAGCCCGATCCACAGTTGAGCCAGCGTCAAGAAGCCGCCGAAACGGACAAATTGGCCCAGGTGCGCCGGACGATGACGCAGGCGGAAATCCAAAGGGTGTTGGACGATACGCGCGAACTCAAGCACCGCCAAGAAACGCCCGATTCGCCGGAAGCGTTGGCGACGATTCCGAGTCTGTCGCTGGCCGATCTGGACAAGGAAAACAAACACATCCCGCTTGCGGTGCTGGAATCACACGGCGCGCAGGTGTTGTATCATGACCTGTTCACGAATGGGATTGTCTACCTGGATGTGGGTCTGAATCTGCACGCGGTCCCGCAGGCATTGCTGCCCTATGTCGGGTTGTTCGGGCGCGCGCTGTTGGAAATGGGTACGGCAACCGAAGATTTTGTCAAGCTCTTGCAGCGCATTGGTCGCCAGACCGGGGGCATCCGTCCCTCCCAGTTAGCCATGTCCACGTTTACGGGCGAATCATCAACGACCTGGCTACTCTTGCGCGGCAAATCCACACCGGACAAAACGGGCGAACTGCTGGCGATTTTGCGCGATGTGCTGCTGACGGCCAACTTTGACAATCAGGAACGGTTCCGCCAACTGGTTCTCGAAGAAAAATCAGAACGCGAAGCTTTGCTCGTGCCGCGCGGTCATATGGTCGTGCGGAATCGGCTGGAAGCTCGCTTTAATGAAGCAAATTGGTTCAGTGAACAAACCGGCGGCACAAGCTATCTTTTCTTCTTGCGCGAACTGGTGGATAAAATTGAGAACGACTGGCCCGGCGTGGTCGAAAATCTGGAAGCGATCCGGCGCGTGCTGGTCAATCGCCATACGATGCTGTGTAATGTGACGCTTGATGCTGAGCATTGGAATGCGTTCCAGCCGCAGATTAACGATTTTCTGGCCGGACTCCCCGCCGCCGATCCCGATCTCAAAACGTGGTCGCCAGACTATGCGACGGGCGATGAGGGGTTGGTGATTCCCGCGCAGGTGAATTACGTGGGTAAAGGCGCGGACCTCTACCAACTCGGCTACGAGTTTAATGGCTCCATCGTCGGCATTACCAACTATCTGCGCACGACATGGCTTTGGGAACGGGTGCGCGTGCATGGCGGCGCGTATGGCGGCTTTGTGGTCTTTGATCGACGTTCCGGCAATCTCTCCTATCTCTCTTACCGCGATCCAAATTTGCTCAATACGCTGGATACCTATGATCAGACGGCGCAGTTTTTGCGCGATCTTGATCTGAGTGAGGCCGAACTGACCAAAGTGATCATTGGCGCGATTGGCATTCTGGACGATTACCAACTGCCGGATGCAAAGGGCTATACGTCGCTGATTCAATATCTGACCGGCGATTCGGAGGAACGGCGGCAGCAAATGCGCGACGACATCCTCGGTCTGACGCTGGCGGACTTCCACGCCTTCGCGGATGTGTTGGCCCAGGTCAACGAACAGGGCGTGGTGGTGGTGCTCGGTTCGCAGGATGATATTGAAGCGGCTCAATCAACCCGAATGGGTGGACTGACCATCACGAAAGTTCTATAATCGCTCATACTGTATGGTTCAGAACGCGGAACCGCTCTCGATTTAACACATGGAGGGCGGCTTCCGCGTTCTGCATGAAGATAGAGGGGCAAACTTTTGATGATGAAACGTATGTTATTAGCTTTTGTTTTGATCGTCACCAGCACCATGGTGATGATGCCCGCCGCGCACGCCCAATCCGATCTTGTTGAGATCGCGGTGGTGGCGGTAGAAGCCAGCCAGCCCGCGCTTGACGCCTGGGTCACGGCGTTTCAGGCGATGCAGCCGGACGCGAGTTTTGCGATCACCTATGTGGCTACTGATGACGACGTAGACGCGCAGATCGCGGCTGCCGACATGATCGTCACTGGTCGTTATGCCGCCGACCCACCCATCGAATTTGAATGTGGTGTGATCAGTCGCGCCTATGTGCTGTTGCCGGAGATCGGCGCGCGTTATCTCGCGGGTGAGGACTGCGGCGATGTAGTTTCGGCCAAAACACCCGTCATGCGCGACTTTTTGCAGTTCGCCGTGTCGCCGGATGGGCAGCAGATCGCCATTGATCTTGGCTTGCTGCCGGATGTGGTCGAAGTGACCGATCAGGGCGGCGTGACGGTGGCCGTGCCGCAGCCGGTGCGTAACATCGTTTCAGCGTATGGCGTGGCGACGTATTACGTCTACAGTGTTGGCGCAGGGGATCGGCTCGCGGCTGGATCGTATGTCGGGGTGAAGGGGCCTGCGGCGCAGGATGCCATGCGCCGCGTTGATCCGAATTTCGATACCGTGTTTAATGCTGTATCTGCACTCAGCCAGAACGAAATTAACCTGGAAGAAGCTGCCGCGCTCGATCCCGGTTTGATCCTGACCAGCGCACGGACGCAGTGGATCGATTCGGCGGCGGAACTCGGTGTCCCGATTCTGCGCTTCGAAGGCGAATCGCCGGACCTGCTCAAAGACGCGATGACCCTGGTCGGGACCGCGCTTGGGCCGGATGCGGCGTATCAGGCGGCCCAATTCAACGCCTACTACGATGCGACCCTGGCGAAAATTGCCGCGCAGGTCGCCACTGTTGATGCAACGCCGCGCGTGTATTTCTCCGGTACGAATCCGCTCCGCACCGCCAGCCGTGATATGTACCAGACGGCCATGATCGCAGCCGCCGGTGGTGAATCGGTCAGCGCGGAATTAACCGGCTACTGGAATGACGTGAATCTGGAACAAGTCGCGCTGTGGGAGCCAGATGTGATTTTCGTGCCGACTTACGGCGGCGCAACGGTTGAAGCGATTACCGAAGCGGACGAATGGCAGATTTTGACCGCCGTGCAAAATGGCGCGGTTTACCAACTGCCGACGTTTATTTCGCCCTGGGATACGCCTCTGCCCGACTCGATCCTGGGCATTATCTGGATGGCGGAAACGCTCTACCCCGATCAAATCGATCTGAACTGTGA
>JAFGJA010000118.1 GCA_016929355.1 Anaerolineae bacterium
GCATAAGGGGAACCATCGCTGATCGCGCGCATGTTGTGCTGCAATAAAAACGTCTGGATATTTTGCAGCGTCAATTCCTGCCCGCCGTTACGGAACCCGCCGCACGCGATCCCGCCGCCGGTTTTGCCCGCCAGCGCAAACGGATCATCCCGATTCGCCCGCAGCGCCACCGAACGATCCATCATCACCTTCGTTTGCCCGCTCACCATGCCCAGATAGACGGGCGACCCGATAATCAGCCCATCACACCAGCGCAGCGCCTCGTAAATCGCGGTCATGTCATCGTCAAATACACAAACGCCATGATCCCGGCAGTGCCAACACCCGGTACAGGGATCGATTGATTTATCCGCGAGCGAGATAAAGCGCGTCTCAAAGCCCTGTTCAGCCAGAATAGTGAGCGCATATTTCACCGCGTAGACCGTATTGCCATTTGCATTGGGACTGCCTGCAATGCCTAAAACCTTCATGTTGCCTCCTTAAACCAGCAAAAACCTTATTGTACCCGCCCAATCAAAACTTGACAGGAGCGCCGGTTCATTCGTATAATAACGGCAGTTCTGCGGGTATAGTTCAGTGGTAGAACGTCAGCTTCCCAAGCTGGATGTCAGGGGTTCGAATCCCCTTACCCGCTCCTCAGAAGACATTCCACCGGGGAATGTCTTTTTTTGTTTAGCGTCCCATGACTTTACAATCTGCGTGTATCTGCGTCCCATTTTGTTTTTGGCTTTCCGAGAAGGAATCGTCCCATGCCCCACTATCCAGCCATCGAAATTGTCTACCAGACCGTGCCGGAACGCCTCAACGAAGACGCTTATCTGATCCAGACCGCCGCGCCCCTCAGCGAACAGATCATCTTTGCGGCGATTGACGGCGCAACCACCCGCTTAACGCCGCCGCCCCTGCAAACGTATCTCGATACGCTGCCGCAAACACTCACCCCCGCCGGATTTGCGGCGCGCTTTGTCCGTGACGCACTGGCGCAGCACATCACCGCCGGGGAAGTTACCGATCTGCGCGCGCTGATGCTCGCGGCCAACGCGGATTTAGGCGCAGCCGTGCGTGACATTCTAGGCGATCTAACGCTTGACGCGATGCAATTTCCGCCGGAATTATACGACACGCTCAAACACGATCCGCGATTGGTGCGGTTGGGTTTGCCCGTCTGCGTGATGACGCTCGCCGCCTACGATCCCGCCGATCATACGCTGCACTACGCCCACGCGGGCGATACCGCGCTGCTGGTCGTCTATGAGGATGGCCGCGCCGAAATTCCCACCGCCCGTCAGCGCGAGTTTGACAGCCCTCTACTCGCCACAATGGGCCAGTTGCGCGCGCAAAATCCCGGCCTCAGCACGCGCGATATTACGCAGAATCCCGACTTGCGGCATTTGAATCTGCATAACGGATTAAATCATAATTACGTGGATGAACACGGCCTACCGCAGCCCAACCGGGGAACCGGCGTTTTGAATGGACAACCCGAATTGCGCTATTTCGTGCGGACAGGTGAATTATCATTGGATGGCGTCGCGTTGGTGTGTGTGATGACGGATGGGTTAGAATGGCCTACCAGCGCGGAAGAAGCCTTTGCCGGAGATGCCACTACTGCCGCGAACTTGCGCGATCAGCGTATCATCTACATGGCGGAGCAGATCACGGCGCGCGGCTTGCGCGGGTATCTGGATCACTTGCGCGCCACCGAAACCGCCGACGCCGATCACGATCAGTTTCCGCGCATGAAAACGCACGATGACGCGGCGGGAGTGCTGCTGCGATTTGGATGAATTGGAAACGGTATCATGTTCACCATCGCATTGACAATAATTACGATGCTCATATTCATCGGGCTATTGAACATTGGCCCCCACAACAATGATCCCTACACGTCAGTTCGGGTCACAGTTGTACCCGGTATCATGACGATAATCTTTATCCTGATCCCCGTCATCTGGCTTGCCAGTCTTCCAGACTGTAGCCCACCACCCGATGATCCTTACGATACAGATCAGTGTACCTTTCAAGCACTATCCATCATCATCACATTTTTAGGTCCTGCGATTCTCAGTTTTCTTTTTTTCATAACAGCGTTGATAAAAGCACGCCGCGCACAGATCGATGCAATTGAAAACGCACGATAACGCGGCGGGGGTATTGCTGCGGTTT
Source organism: Anaerolineae bacterium (assembly GCA_016929355.1). GTDB lineage: Bacteria > Chloroflexota > Anaerolineae > Aggregatilineales > Aggregatilineaceae > JAFGJA01. The sequence continues at coordinate 2,167 of JAFGJA010000118.1, forward strand.
GGGTGAGGATGACACAGCTCATTTATAATTTTTCATAGACACGCTCACCAGCCCGGACCCGGCACATCCGGTGCAATACCAGCGCTATGCACCGGGAGATGTACCCGCCTCTGACAGATTCAGAAGCACGTTGGTGATCGCCGCAGACGACATCTCCGACTCGTTTATCCTTTACATAGCGATTGAAAACACCGGATGGAGCGCAGGCGTGATCGGCTTTCGCGCGGAGACGCTCGATCCTGAGGCGCTGTACGTCGCGCTGGAAATGGACATGGCAGGCGCACCCATTGAGGGCGGTTGGCGTTCGATCTGGTGTATGATGCAGACGCGGAAATATTCGTACTATCCGTGCTGATCGCCGGGCCATATTCGTTTGGCGTATACCGCGTAGCCGATGAGGGGATCACATTCACCGGGATAACAAATGTGCGCGAGGATGATGTGGTATCACAACAAGCGGTGGCATATGTGGTTGATGCCGCATCCCTGTTCGCGCCGTTTGAGCTGGCGTGTCACATCGTCCCGCGCGCGATCCCGACACCAACGGACATCCCGACGAGTGTACAGGATAATCCGCCGTCCAGTGGTGGGACAGGCAATAATGGTCAGCCGCAGCCAACGGTTGCTCCGCCTCGGAAACCGCCGACGCCAACGCCCGATCCACGGTGTCCACCGGGAGAAATCTGGTTCGGTGAACCATTCAACAGGTGTTGTGATGCTGTAACGGGATGTGATGGAGGATAACAGTGTGCGACTTCGTCCACCGGGAGCACAGTTGGTGCTCCCCTATCCCAACCCCTACCCATTTCCACCACGCAGCCACGCCAGCCACCGCGCCTCTAACTGATCCAGCGTTTGCCCGTAAATGCCCTCAAAATCGGCGGCATAAATCTCCGCGATGCGCCCGAAACCGTCTTCGATGCGCAAAGTCGCCGGATCGGATTCCATCAACGCGCCGTAGCGCCCAAAACCATACTCGCGGATCAGCCAGCCCATAAACGAGGCCCACTCGCTGTAGAGAATGTCACGGTAATAGATGCAGTTTTCGTCCGCATAGGCCAGCGTCAGGCCGTAATTTTCGACCAGGGGCAAGTATTCGCCGGAAGCGAGATAGCCCCGCACCAGATCATCCAGCGAGTCCGCATTCATCCAGGCCACCCAATACGGTTCGCTGCCCCAGGTGGCGAGTCCTTCGGTGAGCGGTTGGTGCTTGCTGAATCCGGGCAGCGATGCGCCGTGAATCATGTGCGCGGTTTCATGGGCCAGCACGCCCCAAAAATACGCTTCATTGATCGGCCCATCGGTAAACACGATCACTTGCTGCGAGTCATACATAGCGAGGCCGCGTACCACACACCCCGCATCAATCGGCCCGGTAGCGGTCTGCATAATCACCGTGATCGGGTCCGTGAGTCCGACCTCCGGCGTGAACCCGCTTAAGCGCGCGACCACATCGGCATACATGGTTTCCGTGCGCGCCGCCAGATCGGGGATCGTGGCGCGGGTGAAATCGCTAGTGGCCGAATAAAACCGGAAATGCGCGGTAGCCGCGAGCAATATACGTTGCTCCGGTGCGGCGGGCGTAGGGATGATCAAGGGAGCGTTATTGGCGGGGGCGATCCACACGGGATTAAGCGCTTGAATCGCCGCTTCAAGCGTGGCGAGCGAAAACGGGGGCGCGGTTGGCGGCGGTGTCGGCGTTAGCGTTGGCCCAGATGCCGCGACCAGCGCCGGACAGAACAAATTGATGCTGCCCACCAGCGCGAGAATCAGCATCAGGATCAGCAGGGCAAAAATGGGGAAAGTGCGTCGTGATCGGGTATGGAACATAAGTTAGCTTCCTGAACATAATTAGCGTAGCGCAGTCTGATTATAGCGCTGTCGCGCCGTAAACATATTAATATTGGGTTACGTTTCGCATGGATCGCGCGGTGGGGTATAATCAGACTTAAATCTTTCTTGGAGGAAAATTTCATGGCACAAGTTCCAACGGCTGTTTTTCGTAAATATGACATTCGCGGCGTGGCAGTTGGTGAAGATGCCCAACTCACGCCCCGCTTAGCCGAGTTGGTCGGTAAGGCGTATGGCACGTATGTGCAGCGCAAACTCGGCGTGGAGCAGGTATTTGTCGGCGGGGATAACCGCGAGACAACCGACGCGCTCAAAGCCGCCGTGATCGGTGGCATCGCCAGCACGGGCTTACCCGTAACTGACATCGGCCCGGTGTTGACACCCACCGTCTATTTTGCCTCTGCCTCAAGCGAGAAGGCAGGCGGCATCATGATCACCGGCAGTCATCTGACGACGATCTACAACGGGATCAAGATGGCCTATGGTAAATTGGCGCTGGCCGGGGAGCAGATTCAAGACCTGCTCAAGCTGATCCAGGCGGACGATTTCGCCGTCGGTGACGGTGAGTGCCGCGAAGATTTCGACATGATCCACCAGCACATGGCGGTGGTCAAGGACAAAGTCGCGCTGGGATCGCGCCAGCTCAAAGTCGTGATCGATGCCGGTAACGGTTTGAGCGGCACTTACGTCCCGCCCATGATCGAAGCGCTTGGCGTCGAGGTCGTCTGTCTGTTTTGCGAACCGGATGGGACCTTCCCGAACCATCTCCCGAATCCCGAAGACCCCGAACTGACCAAAGACCTCGAAGCCGCCGTCGTCGCTCATAACGCCGATTTTGGCATCGGCTTCGACGGTGACGCGGATCGCTGCGGCTTGATCGACGAACACGGGCATCACGTCGCGGCGGATCGATTGTTGGCGCTGTTGGCGCGTGATCTGCTCAAGCGGCATCCGAACACACCGGTTGTTTTCGACGTGAAATCCAGCCAGGTTTTGCCCGACATCATCCGCGCAAGCGGCGGCGAACCGGTCATGTGGAAATCCGGCCACAGCCTGATGAAGCAAAAAATGAACGAGATCGGCGCGCTGATCGGTGGCGAGGTCAGTGGGCACATGTTCATCGGTGAGGACTATTACGGCTTTGATGACGCGCCCCTGGTGGCATTGAAGGTGCTCGAACTGATGAGCAAAACTGATAAATCGCTCTCCGACCTGTTGGGCGAACTGCCGACCATGCCCGCCACACCGGAAATTATCATGTCTGCGCCGGATGACGTGAAATTCAAAATCATCGATTCGGTGCGCGATAAATTGCAGGATGACTACGAAGTTGTGACGGTGGATGGTGCGCGGGCGATCTTCGAAGATGGCTGGGGATTGGTCCGGGCCAGCAATACCCAACCGGCGATCACCATGCGTTTTGAAGCGCGGACTCATGCACAGTTGGTCGAATATATGAAGCGTTTCGATGCCCTGCTGGATGACTATCCGCAGGTTGAGCGCGACGGCTTGCGCAAGCAGATCAAGGCGTTTGGTGATTAGCCGTTCCCAATTAATGCCTTAATGTCGTTTCTTCATGATAGTTTGTTTATTGGTGTAGACCCCCACCTAACCTCCCCCATGCATGGGGGGGGAATCAAAGGAGGGGGTTGAGATCGTTAACCTAAACTTGATGAATATTCGATGAGTCCCTGCCACGGGCGCGCAGGCTATGCTATAATGCCTCGCTGAACCGCTATACAATGGGAGTTCGCCACCTTGTCTGTTAGCCCACTTGACTGGCTTTTGGGCCTGTTTTCACTCGATATTGGCATCGACCTCGGCACTGCGAACACGCTGGTGAGTGTGCGAGGTCGGGGCATTGTGATCAATGAGCCATCCTATGTGGCGATTGATCGCAAAACCCGCGAACCGAAAAGCGTCGGACGTGAAGCCAAAGAAATGTTTGGGAAAACCCCCAGTTCAAAATTTATCGTTGTCCGCCCTTTGCGCGATGGCGTGATCAGCGAATTCGAAATCACTGAAGCGATGTTGAACTATTTCATTCGCAAAGCGCACGAACAAAACTGGGTCCCGATTCCGCGCCCGCGCGTCGTGGTCGGGATTCCGTCCGGTGTGACCGAAGTCGAAAAACGCGCCGTGTATGACGCTACCATCAGCGCCGGGGCGCGTGAAGCCTTTCTGATCGAAGAACCCGTCGCGGCAGCCATTGGCGCAGGTCTGCCGATTCAGGAAACGCGCGGCAGCATGATCGTCGATATTGGCGGCGGCACAACTGAGGTGGCGATCTTCTCGCTCGGCGGCATCGTGATCAGCCGCTCGATCCGCGTGGCGGGCGATGAAATGGACGAGGACATCATCCAATTCATGCGCCAGAAATATAACCTGCTGATTGGGGATAACACTGCGCAGCGCGCCAAGCACGAGATCGGCTCCGCCTATCCGTTGCCCGAAGAACGCACCTATACCCTGCGCGGGCGTAATCTCGTGACCGGGCTGCCCGAAGCGATTGACGTGTCCTCGATTGAACTGCGCGAAGCGTTGAATCCGTCCGTCAGCATTGTGATCGACACGATCCGCGATGCGCTGGACGAAACCCCGCCCGAACTCGTCGCCGACCTGATGGAATCGGGCATCTGCATGGC
>JAFGJA010000119.1 GCA_016929355.1 Anaerolineae bacterium
TCCCTTCCCCTGCTTGCGGGGGAAGGGTTGGGGATGGGGGTTTACCTTACTCGTCGTCACCCTCATCGGCATCTTCGTCGCCGCCTTCGCCCTTGGCGACACCCTGCCCGGTTAATTTATTGCGCACGCCCAGCAGTTTCTTCATCATCTTCTGGCGGCCCGTCGGATTCTTGATGTAGTCCAGGCCGACTTCAAACGTCGCGGCGGCTTTCATCAACTGCCCGCTCCGCATTTGCAAATCGGCAATCGCCAGCACGGTTTGCCCGTAATTTTCCTCGTCGCCCAATTGCATGAACAGCGCGGAGGCTTCGCGGTAATTGGTGAGCGCCTGTTCCGTGTTGCCGAGTTTGGCATAGACCCGCGCCATATTACCGAGACACTGCGCCGTGCGGCTCTGATCGTTGATCTGCGCGAAAACCGCGTGCGCCATGTTCATCTGCTCTAACGCCTGCTCTGATTCGCCCATCGAGTGCAGCGACAGCCCCAGATTCACCTGCATCTCCGCGACCATATCGCCCGCACCTTCATCTTCGTAGGCGGCAATCGCCTGTTTAAAGGTTTCGGCAGCGTCTTCATAGTCGCCCTGCATAAACTGTTCAACGCCCTTGTTTTTGAGTTCCTCACCGGTAGGCATACAAATAACTCCTTGTGAATGTAGTTGATCAACCAACTTGGATTAGTGAAGTTATAAGTTTTTAGTTTTAAGTTGTTAGTAAAACCTTGTCAGGCATTTGCAAAAACACCGGGGTTTACTGATAACTGATAACTTACAACTTATAACTTAGATTCATTCGCAGCGAAACGATCAAAACCGCAGAATGCACAACTTTAGCAAGCTAAATCACGTCACCGCTTTGAGCGCCTGGAAAAGCTGTTCAAAGTGTGAGTCAAGACTGCCCATTGAAAAATCAATGTATTGGTATAAGTGTAATTCAGGCGGCAGCTTCACCGGCTTTAGCATCAGGGGAATGATCGGCTTGTCCGCGTGGAAAAAGTAGCGATATTCCATTTTGACATACCGTGAGGCGATGGCATCCGGCGAGGCGACCAGAATCAGCAGCGAGCATTGATCCAGCGCTTTCCCCAACGCATCCATCCAATCCTCGCCGCCCTTCATCAAATGCTGATCCACCCACACGTTATACCCCGCGTGATCGAGACGATCTACCAGCCCGGTTACAAACTCATCCCAATCCGTGCGCGAATAACTGATAAAAATGGTGATGTCATCGGCAGCGCGTTTCACGTCCGGTTGGAGGATCAGCAGTTCCGCTTCGAGTTCTTCCGGCGTGGGCGGCTGTCCCTGATGTTCCACCCAACGGCGCATTGGCTCGATCAGAAAATAAACCCGCTCCGTATCATCCGGGGCCAGTTCAAAACCGATGATCTCGCGCCGCACGAGCATCTGGACAATCTGCCATGCCGTTTCGGGACGCAGTTCAAAACCGCCAAAATCCTGCGCCAACGCGCTCACCGGCACTTTCCGATCAGGATAGCGCGGCTGCCGTTTCATAATTTCGTGTAACATCTGCCGCTCAAGCACCGTGATCGTGTGGCGCAGGAGATAAACAAACGCCATCTCAACTTCTTGCATCACCTGGCTCAACACGGCATCCACCTGCATAGCCTTAAGGGGCGTGCCGGTGTGGTGATAGTGATCCCACAGCAGCGAGCCAAACGCGCTCACATACATGGGATGGCCGGATGTTAAAGCAAACAGTCGGGCGATACCGTCCGGCTGAAAATTCAATGTGTCACCGGCTGTCCGGCGCAGCACTTGTTCGGTTTGCTCAAGCGTGAAAAAACTTGTGTGAATGTTGCTCGCTTGCCGGAACAACCACGCAAAGTCAGGGCTAATATCGGCTTTGGGATCGCCAATGACAAAAATCATCCCGATCCGCAGATCGAGCAAATCGACCAGAAGCGGCAGCAATGCCTGCCGGACCGAGTCCAGGTAATCATTGGCGAGATTTTCGAACTCGTCGAAGATAAGCACGAGAGGCCGGTCCCCCAAGACTTTGATCACGGCGGGGATAAACGAGTGGTGAAATTCGTAGCGGGAAAGTTGATCACGCGCGCGGAACGCGGCCAGCGCTGCCGGCAGCTCAGCCGCGCCCTGATCATAGAGCAGTTCATCCAGAATGTAGTTTTTAAACCGGTCCAGCAGAATTTCAATGGTCTGGGTCGTGATCTGCATGGAGATGAACACCGGTAAGGCAATATGGCGGTGGGATCGCTGAAACACCCGCACAATCGACGTTTTGCCGATCCGCCGCTGCCCGGATAAGCGGATAGCAACCGCCTGGGACGCGGCCTGGATGCGGCTTGCCAGCGTATTCAGAATATCATCACGCCCAAAGAACTTTTCGGGATCGCTGATATACATGCCCACAACATACGGGTTTTCGGCTGGTAAAACCGCCATAGCCACACCTCAGCTCCTCCCAAAAGGGGACATAGAGAAAAATCTGCCCCACATTGTACAGGAATCCGTGCCGATTCGCATATAGGCGGTTCCGGCTAGTGCTGCTGGCCGGGCACAAGCGGCTTGCGCCGGAAGACATCATGCGAAGTGGTGAAGCGCTGCGCCCAGGGATAGACGACCAGAAACGCGACTAAGGCATAGGTCGCGCCCGCGATAGCATCGATCACGTAATGGTGGCCGAGATAAAACGTGGCGAACATCACGCCCGCCGGGAGCAAAATGACCGGAATCCCGCGCTTGCCCCACACCCGGATCGAAACCAGCGCAATATAGCTCGGATAAGCCGCGTGCAAGGAAGGCATCGCCGCCACCGGGTTCGCGTTATCGGCCAGCGCATTAGCCGACGCGACAAAATGATCCAGCGTAACGGGCTGATCGGTGATGTAACCGTGCAAGGTTGCCCACCAGGGCGGCGCCGCCGGGAACAGAATATAGGTCGCAAACGCCGCATAGGACAGCGCCACAATGCCAATCGCAAAGGCCCAATACTCGGCGCGATTGCGCTGCCAGAGCAGCACCGCCAGGATCAACGGCGAGAGAAAATGGGATAGATACAGGAAATTGGTCAGCACATCCAGCGCCGGGGTATAAAACTGGCCCCAGAGATGCTGCTGGATATAATGATTAGGCAGCGTGCCGCCAAACAACCCCTTTTCCCAATCGATCAAATTCGTGATATTGATGTCCGTTGGCGTCAGATCATCGGCAAAATTGCGCATCTGCTTATAGGTGATCAGCAGCAGCAAAAACGGCAAAAACTCGACCAGAAATTTACGCCCGTTTTTCGTCCACATAAACACGAACACAAACGCCCCGGCGATCACTTCCGTTGAGGGAAACGTGCCGGTGAGGACCAGCAGCGCGATTAATAGACCGAACACCCCCAGCAGTTGAATAACCAGTTGTTTCTTGAACTCGGACGGCATAGCCTCTTTGCTCACATAACTAGACAAGATAAACAGCGCCCCAGCGATAGAACCACATGGGGCGTAACGGTCAACTCTTCTTAACCGTAGTGTTATTGATCTATACGGGTTTGTCAAGGTGGGGTTGCACGGATCAATACCCTTTAATGACACGCGCTCAGTCATCCCCTTGCCAGTTTTGCAGCCAGTCTAACCATTCCTCATCGGTGATCGGCGGTGGGGCGGGATCATCTGGCGTGGGATCGCTGAGGATCAAAGTCGGACCATCGCCCAGATCAGCATTGTCATCAGCACGATCAGCAGGCGCGTGATCGAGCGTCGCACCACCAATAAGCGTCGGTTCGATCATCGCTTCATCAAAGGTGGGCGCATCGGGCCGGGGCATGACCTGCACATCATCCAACCCACTGCCCGCCCAATTGCCACCCGCCAACGTGCGATCCTGATCCTCCAGCGAAAATAGTTCTTCGAGCGACGGCACGATCAGGTCATCAAGCGGCAGCGCATCAGGAGCGGAATCACTCTGTTCAAACTCGTCTGAGCCGATACGGGGATCATCTTTCTCGCGCACAGGCTGCTCACCCGCCTGCAACATATCCAACACCCCATCCAATTCTTCGAGCTGGTCAGGGTCGGGCGTAGATAGTTCGGATTCTCTGACGCGGCGGCGATCCTTCTCCCGTTCGCGCGGTTTGTGTTCATGATCGCGCCAGAGTTCGCGCTCCGGTTCAGTTTTAATCTCAGCCGCGAAGGTATCATCATGGAGCAGCAGCGTCGAACCATCACCCTTATCCCCCCCGGACTCATCCGGCGGCAGAGACGGCGCATAAGCCACTGAGTCGGCAGTCTGGTCCGGCAGCAGGTCAGCCACCGAATCGAATTCGCCGCTTTGCCGGTGCGGGCGTGCCGGAAAACGCCAGGATCGCACCCGCGCGGAAGTAGAGATCGCGCCGGTTTGCGCCAGATCATGCGCCACGCGGATCGTATGCGTCACGGTGGTGATCACGCAGTCGCCCTGTACCACCTCGATCTGGAGCGCCAATACTCCCGTTTGGCGCGGCGTGATCGGGAACCAGACCGGCGGCAGCACCGTATCCAGCCCTAACGCAGTCGTGCGCTGGCGCACATGGACCTCAGCCCCCGGCGCACGCACGCGAATCGTGACCAGTCCCGGCTGAAGCGGCTCCCGCACGGGACATGATTCCGCCGCCTGTTCCGCCGGCACAGGCAACTGGGTATCCAGAGGATAACCGATCAAGCGCCGGACAGATTCCGCCGTTGGGGGCGCGCTGGCCGGGGCATTCTGCGTCCGCACCCATACCCCCAACCGGAATGAATCATGGCGTGTGACTTGCTGTGGAGCCGCCGTATCGAGCCAGATCGTTTTCAGCGCCGGGGAAATCGTGCCAGCTTCAGGATCAGCCGCAGCCGAAATATCCGGCGCACGCACGATCAGCGCGGGGATGTGCCACTGTGTTGTGCGGGCCAACTGCTTGCGCCCCAATCGGATCGCCGTTTCGATGCTGTGCCCGGCCAACAGCGCCGCATAAAACCCACGCACGAATCGTTGCAGCGCCGCCGGGGGCATGGTCTGCTGCATAGCAATCACTGCCGGAATCCCGGACGCGATCAAGGCGGGAGCCACCCCGCCCCACCCCGACTCGCCAGGCGTTTTGGCGGCAGATGTGGCGCTCAGAAGTAGGAGTTGCAGGCGTGTGCTAAACAACGCCTCGCCCACATGCCGCGCCGCCACTGCATCCGATCCGCCGGACGCAGCCTCAAACATCACGCCGGACTCAGCCAAATTACCGGCTTCCGAACCGGACGCAATGCTGTGCCCGGCCAGATGCAGCACATCCGGCGCACCGGCCAGCAGCCAATCCATAAGTGAATCCCAGGTCGGCGGCATCAAGTACGCGAGATCGAGACGATGCGCGCGCAAGGCCGGATCAAGCGCAGTCTGCAAAGTATCATATTCAGCCAGCAGCGCGGGCGTTTTGTCCAGGAGACATTCGGCCAGCAGCATCTCGATCAAATGCGGTGGGCGCGCGGCGGCGGCGGGTGCAGACTCAAGCGGCAGCGCCGCAGGCCCGGCAAACGGCACAGAGCGCACCAGATTAAACGCGGGATCGGTTAACAGGAAATGCGCGCCATCGTGCAGCAGTTCCCAGGGATAGCGCGCCA
>JAFGJA010000120.1 GCA_016929355.1 Anaerolineae bacterium
CACCCCCCAACCCCCTCTCCACGCATGGCGAGGGGGAGTTTAGCGTGCGGTCAAGTCCCCTCTCCACCGGGTGGGGCGGGGATTTAGGGGCGATTTAAACGTTAAACTGCATGAGATTCGACCTATGCGTCTGATTGGGCCGGGGGGTGGAGTTTCACGCTACCGGCAAATGTATCGTAAACGTACTCCCTGCGCCGGGGATGCTCACAACTTCGATGAAGCCCCGGTGCTGGTCGATGATCGCTTTGGCGATGGTCAAGCCTAACCCGAAGCCGCGTGTTGTGCCGACTTTATCCGCGCGGAAGAAGCGATCAAAGATAAACGGGAGATCGGCATCACGGATGCCCACGCCCGTGTCCTTGATCCTGATCGCGGCGGATTCGCCCAAACTGCCCATGGTGCTGTCAAGCGTGATGGTGATCGTTCCCCCATCCGGCGTGAACTGAATCGCGTTATCCAGCAGGCACTCAATGGCTTGTTGCAGATATTGCATATTGCCTTGCACCACAAGCGGGTGATCCGGGATATGTACGGTGTGGTGGAGGCGTTTGGCGTGGAGGGCTTCGTGGCGGGTTTGCACGATGATGGTGAGCAAATCGGTCAGGCTAATCGTTTCGGTAGCCAATGCCTGCGCGCTATCCACGCGGACCATTGTCATCAGCGCATTAACCAGCGTGCCAATCGCTTTGGTTTGTTCTTTGATCGTGCGGGTATGGTGCTCTTTCAGGTCCAGATCGTTTGTCTTCTGGATCATATACGCGCTGGTATTGATCGTCGATAACGGCGTGCGGAATTCGTGCGATGCCTGCCGGATAAAATTTTTGAGGATTTGACCTCGTTCTTTTTCCAGCGTATAGGCGAGTTCGCTTTGCTGCGCCTGTTTGCGTTCCGTAATGTCGCGGGCAAAGATGACCACGCGCATAACCTTGCCTTCGGCATCAAAAGCGGGATAGAACGAGGTGTCGAACCATGTATTCTCGCGTTGATCCTCGAATTGGACAGCGCGTCCCGTTGCCAGGACCTGCTGAAATTTGTTGAAGCGCGCTGTTGCCAGTTGCTCAGGGTGCATGTCCCAGGCGGTTGCGCCGATCAACTCGTGGGGCTGCCGGCCAAAGCGGTGGGCGGCGGTGTCATTCAACGTCAGGATCGTGCCGTCGGCATCGACCAGGATCACTGATTCCGTGACTGCATTCAATGTCGCGCGGAGAACAGCCTCACTTTCGAGCAGTTCACTTTCGCTGTGTTTGCGTTGGGTGATGTCGGTGATGAAGGCGAAGTATGAGGTAATCTGCCCATCTTCATCTACCTGGGGATGGACCAGTAGTTCGATGGGGACTCGTGTGCCATCTTTGCGGACATATTCTTTCTCATACCGGGCCGGTTGGCGTGTGCGGTTGATGTGATCCAGTTGGGCCGCTTCATGTGCCTGCCATTCGGGGGGCGTGAGGTGGGTGTTCCAGGCAATGTGTTGCAATTCCTCTTCCGTGTACCCGGTCAGGTTCCAGAAGGCGGGGTTGGTGATGCCGATTCGCCCATCGGCGTAGCCCATAGCGATGGGCAGTGAGGCGTTGGTGATGAGGTCGCTTAACAGGCGTTTGCGTTCGGTGGTATCGAGGTAGGTGTATAATACCGCTACCTCGCCCTGGTATTGGATGGTTGAGATGGCCGCCGTACACCAGCCAATCGTCCCGTCTTTGCGCAGAAAACGGTGTTCGTATTGCCCGGCCAACACCTGCTGGTAGCGCGCGCGCAAGGCAGGATGTTCGCTGGGGGGGAATAGGCTCAGGGCTTTTTCCCCTTCAAGCTGGAGCAATTCCTCAATCGTATACCCCATCATATCGGCGATGCGCTGATTAACCAGGATGATTTTTTCGCCCTGGCGCAAGGCCATCCCTTGAATGGAGTTTTCGAAGATCAACCGGTAAACTTGTTCTTCGTGTTGGTACATCATCAGCCGCTCTGTTTACATGACATGCGCAAAACCGGCGAATCTAGCGTACACTAGGTTGAATGGACGAAATGGAAAAAATCCTATGTCTGAAAAAGTAAAATATAACAAACCTGCCTACTATACCGTTGATTTTACCACGGCGCTCCCTTTGCGCGACTGCCGTCAGCGCCTTGAACGCAGCGCCAAGCAAACGCTTGCTTCGGGCAGCGCGCTGGCCCCGATTACGCAGCGCATTGTCTTCCTGAAAAATGACCAGTTTATCATTGAGCGCACATTCCCCGGCGCGGTCCAACCGATCCGCCTGACGGGGGCGTTGGATGATGCGCCAAACGCCGGATCGGGCACATGGGTACATGGGGCGATTACCCATGATACCGAAAATCAGGTTTTAATCGAAGGGTTGATCGTCTTCCTGAGTTTTTTCCTGCTGACAATCCTGTTCTTTTTGCGTTTGCGCACGCGCGTGTTTCTGATCTCGCTGCCCGCGCTGGTGGTGGCCCTGACGATTCTGTCGCTGCGCTGGCGGGCGCTGCGCGCGACGACGCTTGATCTGTCGCTGTGGATGCGCCGCCGCCTGTATGTCACCCCCGATCAGGTCAGGCAGGATTCGTCCGGCTCCGGGGCGCGCAACGGTGCGCAGTCCCGCGCCTATTCATCGATGGGCGATCAGACAGATGATCATCCAGGTCATCAGCCTGATGATCAATCGCGCACGTATCGTCACGGTTCGAATGGACATTAACCTCACCCCCCAGCCCCCTCGCCAAGCACGAAGAGGGGGAGTCAGGTTAGGGTTAAGTTCCCTCTCCGTGTACAGGCTTTTGAATTCTAGCCGGATGGTTTCAACCTCTGGCGCAGCGCAGGAGAAATGATCCTGATCATGTCCACTACTAGTGATCTCGACGCGCACCGCTCCCGGCTGGATTTCGTCACGCCACTATCGCGCGAAGACTGCCTGTACACGTTGCGGCAGGGCGCACCGCAGTTCCACGATCAAGCGCTGACCATTGGCACGGCAGGTGATCGGGTCTGGATCGCGTCGGCATTGGGATCGGATGGACGTGGGCGGCCTTCGGTGGTGTGGCAGTTCCGATTCGTGTGTACGCTCACCGAGATTGAGATCGGCACGCACGTTTACGGTAAAATCGTGCGCAATCCGGTTTTGGAAGGTGGCCTGATCGCGGTGCTGCTGATACTCGCGCTGATCGGCAGCGGTTTCGCGTGGGTCGAGCCGGTGGTGGCTGTACTGGTGAGTCCGCTTGTGGTATTGTTGGGAGGCTTTTACGTGGTTTATCAACGGTTGCTG
>JAFGJA010000658.1 GCA_016929355.1 Anaerolineae bacterium
GAAGCGCAGCGCGATTACCTTGCCGATTCCCCGGCTGCTGCCCGTGATCAGCGCGACTTTACCGGCAAACCGTTTGGGATTGGTCATGTGGTTCCCCTATAAACGTCTAATTTCAATCGTATCTAAGGCTAAGTATTGTCGCTGATCAACCGGAATCAGGCCAAAGCGGAAGCGGCCTTGCGGTGTCACGACGGCGTATTGATTGTCCAGCCAGGCGATGAAGCCGAGTGGTCCGCGCGGTGCGGTGGGCGTTTTATGGATCAAACCCCCATCTACATAAAACAGTACGCGATCCGTAAACCATTCTAAGGTGTACTCGTGCGGTTCGATCAAGTCTACCGGTAACAAGGCTTCAGATGCGCCAATCGCCCGTTGGCCCACCGGCCACAGCCGCCGGTATAACGCCGGCAGCCGCATCAGCAAAAAGCCAATAGGCGCGAATGGGGCCAGCGTCAGGAATTGCCAGCGTGACGTATCCAGCGTAGCCGCTTTCCACCCGTAACCTGGCACAGCTTGCGCCAACGCCATGTTATTGGGTGGCGATCCGAAGAAAAACCACACGGCGCGCGGCAAGCGGGGTAGATCAGAGCCAACCGGGACAAACGGCTCATTCCAGAAGCCAAACCCGGCAGTACCCTTTAACTCATTGATCGGATGAGAGGCCCACGCGCGCGCGGTCAAGCGTAAAGGGGGCGTCCAGGGATAGTGGCGGCGGGACAACCCTTTATAGTCGGTGATTTGGGCATCGCTGTAGGCGCGGGCGTGATCGGCGGCGGGATGCAGCACGCAGCGCAGCGTGTGATCCTCATGCTCCAACACGCCCGTGCCAATCGTCCAGGGCTGCCAGCGTGGATGTAGCGCCTCGGAGTCAAAGGATTCATATACAGCGTATACAGATGCTGCCTCGTCATCCATCTGCTATCCGATCTTCTACGATTCTGCCGCTTGTAAATGCTCCCACACTGCCGCGCGGAATAGGTCTGTTTGTTCGCGATGAACGGGGTGGCCGCAGTCAAACATCATTAAACGCCCATTTTGCGTGCGATCTACTAACATGCGCCCCAGGTGTTCGGGATTCAGGGTGTCATCTTTGCCGAGCATCAGCAGGAGGGGACAGGTGATCGTGTGCGCTTCGTTAATGCTGACATTGCCGCCACTATCGATCACGGCGAGCATACTATCAACCCAGGCCTGCACCATCTGCTCGATGTATTCCGGGCCATGCAGCACGCGCACCTCATCCTCGACCCAGGTGGGCGGCCAATTGCTGCGAACACGGGCGCGCAGGTCCGGCGTAAAAAAGCCCACCGCGCCCCACGCTGCCGCCGATTTCACCAGATCGGGCCGGATGATCGGCAGGAGAATAGCCACTTCGCCACCATCACTATACCCCAGGATGTGCGCTTGTTTGACATGCAGCGCATCCAACCACGCGGCGAGGTCTTCGGCATCCCGCCGGTAAAAATCCCGCCCATAGGTGCGAGGTTTGGGACCGGATTTGCCATAGCCGCGCCGGGTTGGAGCCAGCACACGATAATGGGGTTTCAACCATTCAATTTCCGGCGCAAACTCATAGTCCCAGGTTCCTAACCAGCCATGAATCAAAACGACTACTGGTTTTTCTTCGCCATCAGGATACCCCGTATCGCCGTAATCAATGGTGGCTCCGTTGGCTTCAAGGATGGGCATGATGGTTATGATTCCTCCGCGTCGGTAGGTTGATTATCATCATCTTTTTTCAAATGTTTGGCAAACTCAGCCCGGAAATCAACTTCACCCCGGAACAGCAATGTCTGGATACCGAGCGCTTGTGCGCCGCGAATATTTGCCAGCGAATCGTCCACAAAGATAGCTTCGTGCGGGGCGACATTCAACGCACGCAGCGCCACCCGGTATGCGGTGGCATCCGGTTTCATGACGCCGATCAAAGCCGAGATGAGCACCTGATCGAATAGATCGTAAATGTTGAGTTCATGCAGGCGCTCGGTCAGTTCCGGCGATTCGTTGCTCAACAATACGACGGGATACCCGTCCTCGCGTAGTTCCCGGATCAGGTTGACCAGTTTATAGTTGAGCCGGTCCCCCTTAAAATAGTCTTTGCGCAGTTCGGCAATGTTATCCTGATCATTATGCATATAGAGCAGTTCTGCGACACCTTGCCAATAGGCATCATACGTGACGCGGCCTAACTGCGCCTGAACCCAGAGATCGCTGTGATGCACAGCGCGTTCGACGCTGCCGATGGGCAGTCCCAATCGTTCGTCCCACGCATGGCGCGGGCTGTAGTCTTCGGTGCGCACAATCACACCGCCGAAATCGAAGATAAATCCTTTGATCATGATTTTTGTGTTAGAATTCCAGATAGACAGCCAATTTTCCCCACAAGCATAACGGACCAAAGGCATTTTTACTAGTGGCGACCTCAACCTTAGAACACGATCTTCCTCACAAACGCCCCCTCCGTTTTTACGAGCGGTGGTGGATTTTGCTCAATACCATGACCGATGGCCTGTTGCAGCATATGTGGTGGTCCATTGATCGTTTTACGCAGCACGGCACGCGCGAATCGGCAGCGTTGTCCTATTATGCGATCTTTTCCCTGTTCCCGCTCATGATCCTGCTGATTATTGTGGTCGGGAGCACGCTCGGCCCGGCGGCAGCCAAGAATCAGATCGATGGAGGGCTGCAATTGTTTGTGCCCACCGGGACGGCGAATTTTGTGCAGGATAGCATCGCGCAAACGCTGGAGCAGCGCGGCTCGTTTGGATTGGTGGCTGGGATCACGCTGTCCTGGTCGGCTTTAGGTTTTTTCTCGAATCTGTCATCGGCTCTCACGCGGACCTTTCGTGATCCTAAAGGTTACAATACGTGGCAATCGCGGCTGTACGGGATCGCGCTGTTGATCGCGTTTGGCGTGTTGTTGACCGCTTCACTTGCCACTTCGGTTGTCTTCAACTTGATCGATCTGGTGGTGTTTTACCAGACAACTTCCTGGGTAACAACCGGGGCGTTGATCGTGCCGTTGAGTTTGAGTGTTTCGATCTTCGCGTTTCTCTACCGGTTTGTGCCGCGCCGCCGCGTGCGTTGGGATGCGATCTGGATTGCGGCGTTTTTAGGGGGTATTGCATGGGAAGTTGCCAAGCGTTTTTTTGGCTGGTATCTGGAAAATCTCGCTTCCTACAGCTTAGTCTACGGCTCAGTGGCAACCGTGATCGTGTTGATGCTGTGGGTCTATCTGAGCGGCATTATTATTCTGTTGGGAGCGGAAGTGTGTGTCGGGCTGGATGACTGGATGAGTAAACGCTCGGTGGAAGATTTGCGGATTGCGAATTCGGCGCTGGCGGACCGCATCGATTAACGCAATCAGGGCATTGCTATATGGCCTCACCGCCCTCGGTTCGCCTCTCCAACCTGGTTGGCAGAGAGGGATAGGGGCCGCTCTTAGCTTACGGCGTTGCCCTTATAGGGTTATGTGTTGCTGCCTATCAACGCTGCCAACGGCTTGCCAATTGCATCCGCAGATAGGCAAACGTGGTGATCGCCAGTCCGCCAATAATCGCCCCGGCCCGCATAAAGCCATACGGATCAAGTTTGAAGATACCGTCGCGCAGACCGCGCAAAACCCCGGTAGGTAAGGTTTTTAGCACATAACTACGTTCCGTTGATGTGCCCTGATCCGCACCAACTAACTGCGAAACAACGGCTTTCGATTTGCCTTCAAGATAACACCGGGCGCTGAAATAACGCCAGGTGGCGCGCTTGGCGGGGACGCTGTGCAAGACCTTTGCCTGCGGATTATGCAGTAAACGCGCGGTGGGCTTGTGCTGCCCCAAGCGAATACACATTTCGGTTTCATCACATCCAATGGGCTGCCCGGATTTATGCCCCAATCCTTTATCGGTTAATAACATCCCGATCTCGATCAGGCTGGCGCGGCGGAACGACATATTACACCCGATCAGGTTGCGCACCGGAGCGAGTGTTGCGGGCAAGCCCCGGTATGAACAGCCCACAACCCAATTGAATTCTTCGGGAAACCACCGGGGTCGCCCGCCTAACCAATGCGGCTCAATGTGCCCCCCCACGCCCTCGACATCGGGCAGAGCATACGGTTCCAAGAGATTTTCGATCCAGTCCGGTTCCGCTATGGCGTCATCATCAATAAACGCGACGATCTCGCTTTGCGCGCTTTCAATGCCCATATTCCAGGCGTTACTTGATCCCGGCTCATAGCGGTTCGCCACGACGTTCACCCCTGGAAATTGGGCGGTGGCGCGCGCTAACAGCGTTGGGTTGTTGTCGATAACCAGCACAATTTCGGTGACAGGTACGTTTTGCTGCTGGACCGATGCGACACTTTGCACCAGATCATCCCAACGTTCCTCGGTATATGCCCGGATAATTACTGACACCGTTGGCGTTTCGGTCATTTTGGGGTTCCTTCCTGGCCTGGAATACAGATGATGCCACTAGGATCGCATAGTCGCTGAATTGAGTCAAACCGAAAACTGCACGCTGCTTGCCAATTAGGACAAGACAGACATGCAGCTTGGGAGAATGCATAGTGACGCTCACCTTTGATCGTGGCGGCGATGAACAGTTAGTTTTGTTCCATAAAGTGCCACAGGCTATCGTCGCTATAATAGCGCTGGTAGCGTTCCTGAATCTGCTTGGTGGAGGGGGATGATAGCTCCATGTTCAGCAGCGCTTTATAGGTTTCCTTGAGCGCATCCAATCCCCGCTCATAAGCTTGTTGGGAGAGTTGGTCCCGTTTTTGTGAGAGATGCAATGCTTCGCGGAACAGCAAACGGGTCGCCGCAACAAAGCTGTCTTTTTTCATGTGCTCGTTTTGCGGGATCGCGCGCACATTGGGTTTGCGCCGCCATTCTTTGAAGATCGTTTTTAAGACGCGCAGCCCATCAGGAATCGTGCGCAGGTTCGAATTACCATGAATACGGGTGAATTCAAAACTGGGCACTTCGGTCACGATCAGGCCCGCTTGCAGCGCACGCACATTCATCATGGTTTCGATCTCAAAGCCATCTCCGTCCAAACTCAGGAGCGGCAGCGAATGCTTCCAGAAAGCGTTGTAGCCATAGCACAGATCGCTGTACTTGCCGCCAAACAGGAACCGGACCATCATCACAAAGCCCCAGTTCCCTAACCGGCGGTAAAATTCCATGTCGGATGTGCCGCCGCCCTGGAGAAACCGCGAGCCTTTTGCAAAATCGGCTCCGGCTAATAATGCGCCAACATACGAGGGAATTTCTTCAGGATCAGTCGAACCGTCACCATCGATCATCACGATAATATCGCCCGTTGCGGCTTCAAAACCCGTGCGGAGTGCGACCCCTTTGCCGCGCCGGGTTTCCATGACGACCTTGACATCAGGCCGGAGTTGGCGGGCGACTTCGATGGTATTGTCTGTTGAACGCCCATCGACTAAGATAACTTCAGTCACCATTTCGGGCAAACGCGGCAGCACGAATGGCAGATTTTGCGCTTCGTTTAAAGTTGGAATGACCACACTGACAGAGGGCAACCAGGTTGCTGATTGCGCGGTGGCATTTGACGCAGTGTTAGTATTTGGGTAGTCAAATCTGACTCCGTTGTAACCTAGTTCACTGGTGTTGATCATGGTGTTCTCCTTTGATGCCAGATGTTGCAAATAACTGAAACTAACCTGCATCTTCTTTCGGGTGGTGTTTATGCGCATTAGAATAGCCAACTAAAGTGAATATAACATCAAACAGGTTAAGCGGTTGTGAATAATACATGAATTGAATTTAATCCAAACAGTTTCTTAACATAGTTCGGCAGTTTTCCCCTGGACACTTTGATCGGGCATTAATTTTTCTCAATTTATTTTTATAGCTGGCGGTAGTTTCCAGGTCGTGATGGTTAGGGCTGGAGTTCTACTCAAAATAGATGCTAAAATGCGCGATGAGGTTGCATCGTTTTGCCGGAATTGGTCGGGTTAGAAAGTTGCAAATTGAGGGGACATATATCTTTACAACCTGACTAAATTATGCTATGATGTGACAGCTTACACATACAAACAATGCAGATCGCCCTCGTTGGCGGTTTCTTGTTTTATTTTAGTCGTTATATGGAGCACAGCGCAGGCTGTGTTTTTGTACATTGTGGGAGCAGTGGGTATGACCGAGGATGTTCACTATCTGACGGCTGAAGGATTTGAAGAACACGAAAAACGCTTGAGTTTTTTGCGTAATGTCCGGCGGCAGGAGGTCGCGGAACGGCTGCGGCTGGCGCTGGAAGAAGGCGGGGAACTGGTCGAAAATGCCGAATATGAAGACGCAAAAAATGAGCAGGCATTTATTGAAGGCGAGATCATGCGCCTGGAAATGATCTTGAGTAATGCCGAGATCATTGAAGATGACGGGCGCAAGGATATTGTCAGTTTGGGGGACAAAGTAACTGTGCAAGAAGCCGGGATGGATGAACTCGAAGTTTACCACGTCGTTGGTGCGGCAGAAGCCAATCCGCGTGCAGGTAAAATTTCGCACAAAAGCCCGATGGGTAAGGCGCTGATGAATCACCATATTGGTGATGAAGTGGTGGTTGAAGCGCCGGACGGTGATATTGTGTTCAAGATCAAGGCTATCGAGTAGACTCACCTCGTCTAGCGGTTAGCTTTGTTTACCCATGCCAGCCCCCGCTAGCATGGGTTTTGTTTTGTCTGCTGACGCTCCACCAATTCGGCGTTGGCTATGTTTAATTAGGAGACAGGATTGATGTGGGAACCCACCAATACCCCGGAACAAGATCGATTTCGTAAATTGCAGGAACTGCGCGCGCAGGGGATTGACGCCTACCCCACTCAGGTTGAGCGCACGCATACCACTGCCGCTGCCCGCCAAGCGTATGAAGTCATCAGCCCGGCAGATGCCGAGAGCCATGATGACGCCCCACCACTCAACGTTACGGTGTGTGGGCGCATCGTGCGCCAGAATTTGAAGGGTAAAGTTTACTTCGCGCACATCGAAGATGGCGCAGGGCGCTTGCAGTTGTTCGTGCGGATCGACAATGTGGGCGAAGACACCTACGAGCTGATCAAGCAGCAGATCGATCTGGGCGATTTTGTGCAGGCGAGCGGTTCGATGATGCGCACGCGAACCGGCGAGATCAGTGTATTGGTGGATGAGTTTGTGCTGTTATCCAAAGCCTTGAGTCCGCTGCCGGTGATCAAGGAGCGCGAACTTGAGGATGGCACGATTGAGCGTTACGGCGAATTCAGTGATGTCGAAGAACGCTATCGCCAGCGTTACGCTGATCTTGCCGTGAATCCCGATACACGCGAGGTGTTTCGCAAGCGCGCACGCACCTTGAGTGCTATGCGGCAATTTCTGGATGGCGAAGGCTTTCTCGAAGTCGAAACGCCGATCTTGCAACCGATTTACGGCGGCGCGGCGGCGCGACCTTTTGTGACGCATCACAACCAACTACACCAGGATTTGTTCCTGCGCATCAGCTTTGAGTTGTATCTCAAGCGGCTGTTGGTGGGTATGTACGATGCTGTATACGAGATCGGGCGCGATTTTCGTAACGAGGGCGTGAGCTTTAAGCACAATCCTGAATTCACGCAGATGGAGTTCTACAAAGCCTACATCGACTATCATGGTGTGATGGACCTCACCGAGCGCATGATCGCTTTTATTGCGGAACAGGTCACGGGCAGCACCAGGATTACGTTTGCGGGGCACGAGATCGAACTTGCGCCGCCCTGGAAACGAATCACGCTGCGCGCTGCGATCCGCGAGAAAACGGGGATCGATTACGTTGATCACCGGGACGCGCCCTCGTTGCACGCCGCGATGCAAGCTGCCGGGATCAATGCGTCACCGAAGGACACCTGGGGCAAATTGGTCGATACGTTGTTGGGTGATGCGGTGGAACCGGATTTGATCCAGCCGACGTTTATGCTCGACTACCCGCGTGATATTTCGCCACTCGCCAAGATGATTCCTGGCGATGAGATGCACGTCGAGCGCTTCGAATTTTTCATTGGCGGCATGGAGATGGGTAACGCCTTCACCGAACTGAACGATCCCACTGATCAGGAGCAGCGATTCCTTGAGATGGGGCGTCTTTATGCGGACGAAGACGAAGAGGCCATGCCGATGGATGAAGATTATCTGCGCGCGATGCGCTACGGGATGCCACCTTGTGGTGGTTTCGGGATCGGGGTGGATCGCCTTGTAATGCTGCTGGCGGATAAAAGCACGATCCGCGAAGTGCTGCTGTTCCCGCATTTGCGCGAACGGCAGTAGGAATTCAGGTTACACAAAAAGGTGCGTAGGGGCGAGGCGACGCCTCGTCCTGGGCGACCCACCGGGTCGCCCCTACAATTCTGTCTCACGGAGAACGGGCCGGGGGCAAGGTTGCGCGCGTTTACCATCCACGCCGTTTGGCGGCGGCGATCCGAATCGCGCCGAGGAAACGTACCAACCCTTCGGAAACGCTGCCTTCCGGCAAATGGAACCGGATCACACGCCGGTTTTTTGCCTGCAATGCTTCGAGATCACCCTGCGCCTGGGCGCGTTTCAACTGCATGAAATCATAAGCCTCGCCGGGGATTGGAATTTGTTCGTAATTTTCCACCGTGATCTGGATAAAGACGCCCGTATTCGGGCCGCCTTTGTGCAATTGCCCGGTTGAGTGTAGGAAACGCGGCCCATAACCCAGCGTGATTGCGCGGGTCGTGGCGTGGCGCAGTTCTTGCCGGATCGATTCCAGTAATTCAGTGTGGCGCTCAGTCGCCGCGAGATAGGCCATCAGCGCGATATAATCACCAGATCGTGCCTGACTGATGTGCGCCAGCAGCAAATTAACCAGTTCGCCATAATCGAAGTTGCGCTGATTCCCGATAAGGTGCAGGGTTGCGGCGGTTTTACTATCCGCGTAGAGCTTGAGGCCGCTTTCTTCTAACAGGGGGGCATCATCCGGGAGCGCACCACGATCTGCCAATTGATCCAGTAAGTTTTTGGTATTGGTTTTGCTCTCTTGCACATTTGGTTGGTCGAAGGGATTAATTTGCAGCAGATGACCGGCGATGGCGGTCGCAAATTCCCACCGGAAAAATTCGCCGCCGAGATCATACAGGTCAGCCAGATGCAGCGTCACCACCGGATACCCCGCAACTTTCATCTCATCCATCTGGCTGTCAAGTGGAATGGATGGGCTATCCAAC
Source organism: Anaerolineae bacterium (assembly GCA_016929355.1). Lineage (GTDB taxonomy): Bacteria > Chloroflexota > Anaerolineae > Aggregatilineales > Aggregatilineaceae > JAFGJA01. The sequence goes on from JAFGJA010000658.1 coordinate 9,212, forward strand.
CGCAGATACACAAACAGCCGGTCATCATCAAAATCACGCGCATCAAGGGGGATGACGCCCGCGATGGGCACAATACCCTTGCCCTCTTTACCGGTACTTTCCGCGATCAACTGTTCGGCCCATAAGCCAAAACTGTGGATTTCATCGGAAGCGACCAGACTCACTTTATCGCGGCCCTGTTTGGCTAACAAGCCCATAATCACACCTAGCCAGGCGGCGGGATTATTGTTGGTCGGTACGTTACTCGCGCAAGCGGTTGCCATCCGGCGCGCGCTGGCGATCAGCCGGTCCAGATCAAGCCCCATCACGGCGGCAGGGACCAACCCGAAGTAACTGAGGACGCTGTAACGCCCGCCAATGTCTTCGGGATTCAGAAACAGGTATTTGAAGCCGCTATCGCGCGCGGTGGTTTCGAGGCGCGTGCCTGCGTCAGTAATCGCGCAGAATTGCTCGCCCGCGTTAGCGCTGCCTTGTTCCTCGATGAGTTGGTAGAAATATTTGTACAGCGAGATGGTTTCGGTGGTTGTGCCAGACTTCGTCGCCACAATAAACAGCGTATGCGCGAGATCAATCGTTTCGGTTGCCAGCCGGATCGCCTGCGGATCGGTGGTGTCCAGCACGATCAGATCGGGGAAACCGGGCAGCACGCCGAAGGTTTGGCGCATCACTTCCGCCGCAAGACTGCTGCCGCCCATGCCGAGCAAGACCGCGTGCGAATAGCCTTGCTGTGCGACCTCATCACGCAGCGCGTAGACCGGCTCGTAGAAGTCGTCCGGGGCGTCAATAATATCCAGCCAGCCCAGACGGGCGCTGATGATATGCTGGTGCGTCGATTCGCGTTTCCAGAGCGAGGGGTCTTTTTCCCAGATGCGCGCGACAACGTGATCATCTTCAAACTGGGAGAGGGTATCGCGCACGTTGTATTCATATTCCGCGATGCTCAATTCCTGACGCGCCATCACGCCCGTGAGAATGACCTGTCGTTTGCCTTCCACTGCTTCGAGCAACCGGCGATAATCGTTGGTAAAGGCTTCCACGCCGTCACCCTGAAGCTGCTGCACGACTTTATCCATGCGCACGCCGACTTCGGCCAACTGCGCCATCAATTCGCGCGCTTCCTCAATGCCATCTGTCAATGTGCAGCTGGCCGTGCCGTGATCGGTGAAGGCGACAATGGTCGCAGGCGGCAGCGTGTTGACCGTATGCGGGCCGATGAGTGCATCGACATAATACGTATCGGGATAGTTCGGATTTTTGGTGCTGGTGCTGGCCCATAGCGGGCGCTGGACGCGCGCCCCGGCTGCGCGCAAAGCGGCGAAACGTTCGCCTTCAAAAATTTCCTGGAAGTGGGCGTAGGCAAGTTTGGCGCTGGCAATCGCGGCCTGGCC
>JAFGJA010000121.1 GCA_016929355.1 Anaerolineae bacterium
ATCTCGCGCCGCACCGCTTCCAGGCGATCTTCGCGCCGCGCCACCAGCACAATCTTCGCCGCACGCCGCGCAAATGCATAGGCCAACGCCCGCCCGATCCCGGATGAAGCGCCAGTAATGATCACCACTTTTTCGTTGAGGACGAGTGTGGAGTACTTCGGACGGAAATAACGCACCAGCCAGTAAAATCCGCCGCCGAGGGCGCTGCCTAAAACCAAACCGCGTGGGATGCGCATGATGACCCTCCAGAAAAAAATGAGACAGTCAAAGTGACTGCCTCATTGTAACATTTACTCTGCGATTTGTACTGCGTGATCGCGTTAGGCGAGATTATCCACCAAACGCCAATGTGATTTCGTTCGCCATTTCCGAGAGCAGATAAGGCACTACACCCAACACCAGCGTGCCAACTGCCGAAATGGTGATCGCCCAGGCCAACGGGCGCGGCAGATCGGTTTCGGTTTCGCCTTCTTCAAAGTACATATACCACACGATGCGCAGATAGTAGAAGGCGGAAACCAGACTGGTCAGCACGCCGATCACCGCTACCGGGATCAGATCGGCTGACATGGCCGATTTGAAGACGAACCACTTGCCGACAAACCCCGCCGTGAGCGGAATCCCGGTCAGGCTGAACATGAACAGCGTCATCGCCGCCGCCAGCAAGGGCTGCGAGGTGGCTAACCCCTTCACATTGTCGATGCTTGTGCCGGACATATCCTTCTTTTCGAGCGCGATAATCACGGCAAAGACGCCCACATTCGTAAACGCATACGCCATCAAATAAATAGCAACAGCGCGCGCTGCTTCATCCGTGACGCCTGCCGAGCCTGCGGCCGCAATCGCAATCAGCATGTACCCGGCGTGCGCGATGCTCGAATAGCCGAACAGACGCTTGAGTTCACTTTGCGCGATGGCGACAAAGTTGCCGAGAATCATTGTGAACGCGGCGATCAACCAGATCGTATCCTGCCACGCGGCGGTTGTGTCACCGTCAAGCGCAAAATTGGAAATGCCCGCACCAAACACACGCACCAACGCGGCAAACCCACCGACTTTGGCCGCCACACTCATATACGCCACCACCGAGGTCGGCGCACCCTGATACACATCTGGCGTCCACATGTGGAACGGCACTGCCGCCACTTTGAACCCCAAACCGACCAGCGTCATCCCCGCGCCGATCAGCAGCAGGAACTTGGTCGATGTTTCACCTGAACTGATGTCGGCGGTAGCTTCCCAGATACCGGTCAAACTAGTCGTGCCAGTTGCGCCGTAGATCAGCGCGATCCCGTAGACCAGGAACCCGGAAGCAAACGCGCCGAGGATGAAATATTTCATCGCGCTTTCTTCGGATTCTTCGTGCGGCCACCGGAACCCACTCAGGATATAAAGCGGAATCGAAAGCAGTTCCAGCGACACAAAGAGCGTCACCAGATCGCCTGATGCACCCATGAACATCACGCCGAGCGTGGTGAACAGCAGCAGGTAATAATATTCGCCGCGCTGCCGGTCAATTTTATCCAGGTAGTTATAAGCGACCATGACGCCCAACAGCGCCGTGAGCAATGCCGCGACATTAACCGCTTGGCTGAATTGATCCGCGATGAACAGACCGAAGAAGGCTTCTTCACCGTCGCCCCAAGTGATCACACCGGTCAGCATCAGCAGCGACAGCACCAGCGATACGCCGATACCCGCCGCCGTGAGCCACGCCGTAATATATTTCCGATCTTTGGGGATAAACAGGTCCACCAGCAAAAACAGACACGCGCCGAACGCCAGCAGCGTTACGGGCAATGTCGCCGCGACATTGAGATCGCCCAGACCAGGGACTTCAAACATAGACCGTCACCGCCTTTATGCTAACGTCCCGCCGCTACAGCGAGGCTGATGTCCCGGACCAGATCACCCACTTTAGCATCCATGAATTCGAAGAAATAACCGGCCTGCAACCCGATCACGAGGACCATGATCAGGATCGGCACTAACGCATACAATTCACGCCAGTCCAGATCGGGCAGGCGTTTGTTTTCTTCTTTGTCGAGTTCACCCATGAAGACCGTGTTGAACATATAGAGCATGTACACGGCGGCCAGGATGACGCCTAAGGCCGCTAAGGGCGTGAACCACCAACTGATCGCATCTGATCCCGCCGCGCCGAGCAAAATCGTGAATTCGCCGACAAAGCCGTTCAGACCGGGCAAACCCATACTCGACAGCACGATCACCAGCGCCACCCCGCTATAGAGGGGCATGGCCTGCCAGATGCCACCAAACGCAGCCATCAACTTGGTATGGCGGCGTTCGTACAGCACGCCCACGACCAGGAATAAACCGCCTGTGCTGATGCCGTGATTGACCATTTGCAGGACCGCGCCTTCAATCCCGGATGAGTTCAGCGCGAAGATGCCGAGCATCACAAAGCCGAGGTGACTGATCGACGAGTACGCGACCAGTTTTTTCATGTCCTTCTGGCCGTAGCTGACCCACGCGCCGTAAATGATCCCGATCACGGCCAGTGCCGCGATATAGGGCGCAAAGGTTTCGCTGGCTGCGGGGAACAGGGGTAGGTTAAAGCGCACAAAGCCATACGTGCCCATCTTGAGCAAGACGCCCGCCAGGATGACCGATCCGGCAGTGGGTGCTTGGACGTGCGCATCAGGGAGCCAGGAATGGAGCGGCCACATCGGAACCTTGATCGCAAACGCGATGCCAAAAGCCAGGAACAGCCAGCGTCCCGTTGCGGTGCTGAAGACCAGATCGCCTGTCTTGAGTTGCTCCAAAATTTCCGGCACGGCGAACGTACCGGCTTCGTTACCGAGCCACAGAATTGCCAGCAACATCAGCAAACTACCCGCCATCGTATAGAGGAAGAACTTCACGGCGGCGTAGATGCGCTGTTCCGCGCCCCAGATGCCAATCAAAAAGTACATCGGCACGAGCGTAACTTCCCAGAAGACATAGAATAGGAACAGGTCTTGGGCCACAAAGACGCCGAGCATGGCCCATTCCATCAGCAGCATGAACATATAATAGAGTTTGACGCGCTTCTGGATGGCTTTAAACGACGACAGAATCGCCAATGGCATAATGAACGTGGTCAACATCACCAGCCAGATGCTAATGCCATCGATGCCCACGTAATATTGGATGCTGAAACCTTCACCACTGATCCAATCGAATTGATCGACCATTTGCAGTCCGGCGCTTGTTTTGTCAAATCCGCGCACCAGCAGCAGCGAAACGGCGAACGTCACTATCGAGGTGGTAAGGGTCCACCAACGATACTGCTGATCAGATCGCGCCAGTATCAGCATCAACACCATGCCAACGAGCGGCAGCATAAAAACCACAGTTGCCATAATTATTGGTCCTTGTGTTAAAGTCCGAGTAATTCACGAAGTACGGGTAATAAAATCAAGATGACAACCAGCAGCGCGCCAAATAACACGCTCAACGCATACGTGCGCACATAGCCGGTCTGGATGACACGCATCCGGTCTGATACACGGCGCACCAGTGTACCGAGCCGGTCAAAGTTACGGTCAATAAAGCCCTTATCCACTGGTTCCGCGAGAAATTGCGTGGCCCGGTTGAACGGATCACGGATCAGGCGCTCGTGGGCGAAATCATGCCAGATTTCCCAATCCAATTTTTCCGCCAGCCAGTACGCCACGTTGCGATAGGGCCAGATGATGTACTTGAAATAGAACTCATCCCAATACAGCTTGGCATTGGCTAGCGCGAAGGCTTCGGCAGTGCGTTCATCCAGTTCGAGCGGATCGCGTTCCAGGGTGGCAAGCGTTTTGTCATTATAGAGCGCGCGCGCGGCATAGATTGCGCCAAGCGCCAGGATCACCGCCATCGTCGCCAGCAGAAAATTAAACGATCCCGCGTGGGCAAAGGTGACACTGTGTCCCAGGAAACTGGTAAATTCATGCTTGCCCAACAGCCAGCCCAGAATCGGGAAGCCGCTCGGAATGTTGATCAAGCCAATGAGCAGGCTCAGGATCGCCAATACGATCAAGGGGCGCGTCATCAAATTGGATGATTCGCTGGCGTGTTCGGCGGCGGCGTGACGCGGCTGGCCGTAGAAGACCATGCTCACCTGCCGCCACATATAAAACGCGGTGAAGACCGCCGCGATCAGCAGCAGCACAAACGCCAGATAACCGCTCAGATAGCCGTCATTTACACCATGCTTGATCGAGTCGAGCAAAATTTCATCCTTCGACCAGAAGCCCGCGAATGGAAAAACTCCCGCCAGCGCCAATGTCCCGAAAATATAGGTCCAGTACGTGACCGGCATTTTGTCCTTCAATCCGCCCATGAAACGCATGTCTTGCGGATCAAAGTCATCGTCATCATGCCCATGATCGCCGTGTCCGTGTTCGTGCAGATGATGATGGCCGTGTTCCATGCCGTGAATCACCGAGCCGGAAGCAAGGAACAGGAGCGCCTTAAAGCACGCATGAGTGACAAGATGGAACATCGCCGCCGCGTATGCGCCGACGCCCACCGCCGCGACCATAAACCCAAGCTGGCTGACAGTACTGTAGGCCAGCACGCGCTTGATGTCCCACTGTCCCACCGCGATAAACCCGGCGACAATAGCGGTGGTTGCGCCGATCATGGCAACAACGAACGAGCTAAGATCAGACGAGTGGTAGAGAACGTTCGAGCGCACCATCATGTACACGCCTGCCGTAACCATCGTGGCGGCGTGAATGAACGCGCTGACCGGCGTCGGACCCGCCATCGCGTCCGGCAACCAGACAAAGAGCGGAATCTGCGCGCTTTTACCCGTCGCGCCGAGCAAGAAGAGCAGCGTGATCAGCGTGATCGTCGCCTCCAAACTCAGCGAAATAACGCCAAAATTGACTTCGTGATCGCCTTCTTCCAACCATGCCGATGCTTGATTGAAGACCCCTATCGGGCCGGTAGCAGTTTCATGGTGTTCGTCTTCGGGCAAATCCGGTGCAAAGAGCGTTTCTTCATACGCCGCTTCTTCATGATGTGCGGCGGCGGGCATTTCGCCCGGTTTGTAGTAATCCAGCGTCCTGAAGGTCCAGAATGTGAGCAACACACCGAGAATCAGGCCGAAGTCACCGACCCGATTCACAATGAACGCTTTACGCGCGGCATCGCTGTTTTTCCAGCCCACACCACCCGGTTTATCAAACCAGAAGCCGATCAGCAGGTATGAACACAGTCCCACGCCTTCCCAACCAACGAACATCATCAGGAAGTTATTGCCTGTGACCAGCAGTAACATGAAGACCAAAAACATATTCATGTATACGAAGAAACGCGGAAAGCGCGAATCACCGTGCATGTAACCCACCGCGTAGATGTGGATCAGTGTGCCGACGCCGGACACCACCAGCATCATGGTGACGCTGAGTGAATCGACGCGGAATTCCCAGGGGATGCGCAACCCGGCAGAGGTGATGTTAATCCAGTCACCGAGGACTGGCATATCGATCACTGCCGGAACATAGCCCGTATTCACCTGCGCGATCCACAAAATGACCGCGATCAGAAACGCGGCAGCGCTCGCGCCAACGGCGACAATCGCGACACCCTGCTCACCAAATCGCTTCCCGAAAAACAGGTTGGTCAGCATCCCCACCAGGGGAATCAACACAACAAGCGGGACAAGATCAAAGTAGTTTTCCATGTGCGCCTTGCCTAATCCTTGAACATATGCAAGTCGTCAATATTGATACTCTGTTTCGTGCGGAAAATAGCCACAATCAGCGCGAGGCCAACCGCCACTTCCGCCGCCGCAACGGTCATCACGAAAAACACCATCAGGTGTCCATCGCCGTTGCCCCACTGCCGGGCAAAGGCCGCCAGCGCCAGATTCCCGGCGTTCAGCATCAGTTCCACCGACATGAACACCAGAATCGCGTTACGGCGCAGCAGCACGCCCAACACGCCCATAATGAACAGGACCGCACTGAGCAAGACATACAATTCAACTGAAACTTCTGATGCTTCCATACTCAAAATTCCCCTTGTAGGGATAATTGCCGCATTGCTACAAGAATTATCCCTACGTATGTAGGATATTATTTCTCTGGCTTGCCGATAATCGGCTGGTCCAACCCGGCCGGCGGATTTGCCAACCGGCGGGTCATGGGTTCGCGCGGAGCCAATGATTCATGAGTCAGCACAATTGCCCCGATCATCGCCACCAACAGCAGCAGCGCGACCATCTCGAACGGCAAAACGTAGTGCGTAAATAACAACCGCCCTACATGAGTCGGGCTGCCAAAGGAGGGACTGCCCGATGTTTCGATGTTAAGGATACGACTCTCGAACGTGTTGCCTTCCTGCCGTTCCTCGATCAACACCCATAAGACCGACGTATTATCGTCAAATTCGGTATTTTTGAGGACCGCCAGTTGATTCTGGTCATTGCCATCAGGATAAACGCTGATGGAGTGTTTGCCTTTTTTCAGCAGCACCCCGGCAGAGGCTTGACCGTAGGGCAAATCTTCGATCAGCGTCGTATTGTTCTCTTTATCGACAATAGCCACTGATGACCACTTTGCCAGCGCATTGACCGCGACGACACGAGCCGTACCCGATTCCTCATTGAAAGTGACATCTTCCGTCGCCACAATCAGCTTGGGATCCATATCGCCTGTGCCGCTCGCCACTGCCACGAATGACAGCGCTTCGCCCGCATTGATCTCAACAATCTCTTCGCCTAGCGGTTCAGCCGAGGCCGGATCAGCGCCCGCTTCAAACAAGCGCACGGTATGGCGACTGTCCACCGCCTCGGTCCATAGTTCAAAATCGGAACTGTCCTCATAGGCCAGCCCACTAGCGATCAGGGTATCATCAAGGTAAAAATCCAGTTCGCCAGCGTCAATCACAGCATGGACCGCCCGGACATACGGATCAGGTTTGTGTTCCTCAATGAAATCAATGTCACCGTCAATGATGGCCGCACTCGCCGCGACCAAAAAGACGAGCGCCAGGATCACGGCGGCGGGCGTCAACCAGGGATACCGGAAATCGCCGGTCATGATCCGTTCTGCGCCAAGCAGCATGATCACGAATAGGAACAAAACCATGATCGCGCCGGCATACACGGTGATCTGCACCATCGCCAGAAACGGCGCGTTCAGCATCAGGAAAAAGAACGCGATGCAGGCAAAATTCAGGATCAGGAACAACGCGCTGTAGACGGCGTTTTCGCTGATCAGCATCATCGCGGCAGAAAGGACCGCAATTGCGCCAACAATGATAAAAAGCGTGAGTTCCATAAGTCAGAGCCATCCTAAATGTTGAACGGCTAGCAAATCGCTATCTAGTCGCAGTGTAGCTCAAGTTAATCGAGCAAGCCGCAGCCCTGCCCGATCAATACCTATCTGTTCCCAACCGTTGTTAGGCCGGGTCTTCCATCTGCGGAATCGAGCGTGTATAGACACCCGGTTCCGTTTCGCGCGGCGTCCCTTCGACATCCGGCGGCGTCGGGGTCAGCAGCATATCTTTCGTATAGATCGCGTCGCGCCGGTCCGTGAAGCTCAGACGAAATTCATGTTCCAGCACAATCGCCTCAGTCGGGCAGGCGTCTTCACAATAGCCACAGAAAATGCAGCGCAGCATATTGATCTCGTATGTTTTCGCGTAACGCTCGCCGGGACTGTAGCGTTCTTCGTCGGTATTCTCCGCCGCTTCAACCCAGATCGCGTCCGCCGGACACGCCGCCGCGCACAATGAACACCCGATACATTTTTCCAGGCCGTTATCATAGCGCTTGAGCACATGGCGACCCTTGAAGCGCTCACGCAGTTGGCGTTCCTCTTCAGGATACTGAATCGTAACCTTCTTTTCGAGAAGATGTTTAAAAGTTGTCGCAAAACCTTTGACAACGTTCATTTGTTACACCTCATTATCTGAACTGCCTCTACGATGTTCAGCCCCATCGTTGTTTAATTTGGTTGCTCGTTAACGGCCAAAGCGTCCCGACATGGATACCACCTCGACGCGGCGGCTGGCCCCGGTGGGTTCGGCTTTGCGACCTGCGCGACCAAACCAGAGTGCCAACCCAGCCAGAAAGACGATCCACCCGGCAATAATCACCACTATAAACGCGGTACTGCTCAATTCTTCTTCAAGAATCACGGTAATCGCGCTCCAGACCACCGCCACCAATGAGAAGGGCAGCATGACTTTCCACCCGAAGGCCATCAGGCGATCATAGCGGATGCGGGGCAGTGTGCCACGTACCCAGATCATCGCGGACAACAACGCGATCACTTTAAGCGTGTAGACCACCGGCCCTAACCAGGGCAAACCGTCAAAAAAGAATGGAGAATATCCACCAAAGTACAGCGCCACACCGATTATACTCACGGCGATCATGCCAATGTATTCTGCCAGGAAAAACATGGCGAACTTCATGCCGCTATATTCCGCGTGATACCCGGCGGTGAGTTCCTGTTCCGCTTCGGGCATATCAAACGGCGCACGGTTGACTTCGGCCAGCAGCGCCACCGCCATGATTAGCGCCGCCAGGGGATTCTGGAAAACAAACCAACTCAGGATCGGCGTATCGCTTTGTGAGGTGATAATATCGCCCACGCTCATCGATCCGGCCAGCATAACGGGCACAACCATCGCCAAGCCCATGCTAAGTTCATAGCTGACCATCTGCGCCGACGAGCGCAAAGCGCCAAGCATCGCGTACTTGTTATTGCTCGACCAGCCCGCCAAGACGATCCCGTAAATGCCGATACTGGTAATGCCCAACAGCCACAAAACGCCAACATTAACATCGGTCAAGCCTTGCACCATGCGATACCACTTGCCATCAAACCAGGGAATCGCAATCTTCGGCCCAAATGGAATCACCGCGACAACCAGCAGCGACGGAACAACTTTGATGATCGGGGCCAACCAGAACACGACTTTCAGCGCATGGGAAGGGGTTATATCTTCTTTGAAGATCAGCTTGATGCCATCGGCGGCGGGTTGGGCCATGCCTTTAAGCGGAGTCCGGTTGGGGCCAAGCCGCGCCTGCAAAAACGCCAGCAAACGCCGTTCCAGCACCGTTGTCAGGGCAAAACCGGTTAGCAGTACAACAAATATGATCAGGCTGGTTACGATGGCATGAATGACCGTACAGGTTCCATTGCTGGCACATTCAATGACCGTACTTGTTTCACTGGGTCCAAGTCCAAACATGCTTATCCCTCAATCATTTCTGCCACTGTCACGGTACAGACTGCCGGGGCCGGTGGGAGCGGCGATTGGTTCAGATGGCGGGGAACCAGGACTGTACCAACCGGTACGGTATCGCGCACCTGAACAGTCACGTTAATTGCCCGATCATCGACGGTTAGCATGATCGGCGCACCATCCACCAGCCCTAAATCGGCGGCATCCTGCGCGCTGAACGCGGCATAAGGGGTCGGTACGCGCGGGTGCATGATGCGGCTGCGTTCAAACAACGTGCCCCGATCATATAACACCTGCACCGGGACCAGCAGCAATCCATCTGGAGTTTCGCTCGCCACATCCACCGGGCGCACCGTCAATTGATATTTTTCCTTTTCGGCGTTGGTGGCCCATTGCACACCCAGTCCGCCCGTATTGGCATAAGCCGTGCCGCCGTAATACAAATCCAGCCCGCCCACATCGGGGAACTGGGCTTCAACCTCGGCTAACTTCGGATAGCCCATCTCGGCGTAACGCAGGACGTGCTGCGTAATGTCGCGCATGACCAATCCGGCGGAGATACGCGCTTTTTCGCCGCCCTTCATGCCTGCGCCGATAGAAGCGAACACTTTCCAACCGGGCAACGTAGCCTCAAGCGGTGTCTGCGCCATATAGAAACGCTGCACGCGCCGCATTCCAGAGGTATACGTGCCTTCGCGTTCCGCGAAACTCTGCACCGGCAGCACCAGATCGGCAGCCTCGGCAGTGGGCGTCATAAACTGCGTGCTGACGACGACATATTCCGCTTTTTCGATAGTTGCCGCCATCTGTCCATCTTCGCCCACCGGATCGGCTTCCGCAATGAACCACAGCGCCGGGGCTGTATCAAGTAAGCGCACCGTCGCTTCGGACGAGAAGCCCATATCAAATGCGCCCTGCATATTACCGCCATCCCACACCGGGACCAGTCCATTATTCGGCCTGGCGACATGTCCGGTCATAATCAGCAGATTCGCGGCGGCTTGCATCAGTTCGGCGTGTTGATCCAGCGTCAGCCCTTCGCCACCAACGAACACCACCAGATTTTCTACACCACACAGCATTTCTGCCGCTTCGTTTTGTTCCTTCGGTACGCGCGCGCCTTTGAGCGATTCCTCAAACGCCGCGAAATCTTCGACCCGTGCGTCAATCAAATCGCTATCAAGATTGCTCTTTTTGCGGCTGGCAATCACGGCGAAATTGTTCAGCACGTCTACCGCATCACCGTATGCGTAATGAACGGTGGCGCTGGCATGTTGATCGAGCTTGGTCGGGCGTCCGTTGGCGACGACCACTTTCGCGCCGCGATCTGCCGCTTGCTTGACTTGCAGATACCAGACTGGGGCTTCTTCTTCCAGATCAGAGGCAATGACCAGAATCGCACTGTCTGAGCCCATATCCTGAATGCGTGTGCCAACACCCACGCCAACCTGTGTCACCTGCTCATGCCCGGTCATGGTCGCGGGCCAGAGGCCAAGCTGACAGTTACGATCCGTCAGGCGGGCCAAACGGCGCATTTCCCAATAATCCTCATTGGAGAGCATGGGACCAGCCAGGAACCCGACCTGATCTTTATACTGCGCCAGTTTTGTGCCAATTTCCTTATACGCAGTGGCCCAATCGATCTCGACCCATGCGCCATTTTCGCGCTTCATGGGAGATGTCAGCCGATCCGCCGCCAAACTGTGATGGTGGCCGAAACGCCCCTTATCACAAATCCAGATTTCATTCACGGATTCGTTCTGGCGCGGCATGATGCGTTTGATCACGTGCTTGCCGCCCGAGTCACGATCCAGACGGGTGCTAGCGCTGATGTTGCAACCCACCGGGCAGTAGGCGCAGATGCTCGGCACTTCTTTCAATTCCCACGCACGCGCGCCAAAGCGGAAATCAGCCGTTGTTAGCGCCCCCACCGGACAAATGTCGGTGGTGTCGCCACTAAATTTTGTATCAAAGGCCGGATCGCTGATCGTGACGATCTGCAAGCGGCGTCCGCGTTCGTGGAACGCCAAAACGTCATCGCCCACGATTTCGTCACAAAAACGGACACAACGCGCACACTGGATGCAACGCTCACGATCCAGGTAAATCAGATCACCAAGCGGCACATGTTTATCCAGGTGGAGTTTGTCATCATATAAGAAGCGTGATTCGCCCGGTCCATACGCCATCGTCAGGTTTTGCAGGGGACATTCGCCACCCTTATCACAGATCGGGCAGTCGAGCGGGTGACTGGTCAGCAGAAATTCAAGGATCGCGGCGCGGCCTTCAAGCGCTTTCGCCGTGTTGGTCTTCACAACCATGCCCTGAAATGTGGTTTGCGTACACGCTGTTTGCAACTTGGGGAACCACCGCACGACGGGATCGCCGTTATCATCCAGTTCCGGTTCGCCTGTGGCGCGATTCACCGCCACGCTGCCCAGTTCCACCAGACACATGCGACACATGCCCACCGGGTCCATTTTGGGGTGGTAACAAAACACCGGAATGTCGATGTCGTACTGTTTCGCCACATCCACCAGATTCAATCCCGGCAGCACGTCATAGGCTTGGTTGTCAATCGTAATTGTTACCGTATCGGCCATAATTTAGTCAGCCTCAATAAGAAGTTTTAGTCCGGGTTCTTTGACAGTTTCTTCGGCAGATTTCGTTACATAACGTTCGTACTCATCGCGGAATTGGCGTACCGTCGCCAGCACCGGATTCACAGCAAATTCGCCTAATGCGCAGAGCGTAAGGCCCGCCATCTGCACCGGCACTTGCTCCAACAGTTCAATATCGCGCATCGTGCCGTGTCCGCTTAACAGCCGGTGATAGATTTGATCCAGCCAATAACATCCCTCGCGGCAGGGGGTGCATTTGCCGCAGCTTTCATGTTTGAAAAAGTGAATCATCTTGGCGGCGGCCCACACGATGTCGGTATCTTCGTCCATCAGAATGAACGATGCTGAGCCTAGTGTGCTGCCGAGTTCGGCCACACGCTCATAAGTCAATGCCGCATCTAACACTTCCTCAGTCACTTTTAACACCGGACCACTCGCGCCGGAGGGTAAAATGCCTTTGAGCGCTTTGCCATTCGGAACACCGCCCGCGTGATCGTAGATCAATTCGCGGAACGTTGTGCCAAACGGGACTTCATAGTTACCGGGTTTTTCAACATGGCCGCTCATACAGAAAATCTTAGGGCCAGTACTCGGATGCACGCCGATCTCTTTGTAGGCATCCGCGCCATTGACCAAAATCCAGGGCACATTCGCCAGTGTTTCAACGTTGTTCACGACGGTGGGGTAGTAGTACAACCCGCCGCCCATCTGCGCCGGGAAGGGCGGACGCACACGCGGCTGACCGAGCAACCCTTGCAGGCTGTTCAGCAGCGCGCTTTCCTCACCGCAGATATACGCGCCCGCGCCGAGATGCACATACACCGGGCAGCTCCACCCGGAACCGAGAATATTATCGCCCGCCAGATTCGCGTTTGTAGCTTCTTCGATGCGTTCTTCCAGTTGGTGCGCTAAATCCCAGAACTCGCCGCGACAGTAGATATAGACAGCGCTGGCCTGGATCGCATACGCCGCAATCAACGCCCCTTCGATCACCTGATGCGGGTTCGCTTCGAGCAGTTCCCGATCCTTAAACGTGCCGGGTTCGCTTTCGTCGGCATTGACCGTCACGTATTTAATTGCGGCATCTTTGGGGATAAAACTCCACTTGCGCCCGGCGGGAAAACCCGCCCCACCACGCCCGCGCAAGTTCGAATCCAGCACAATCTGGATCACCTCTTCCGGCGAATGATTCTGAACGGCTTTCTTCAACCCGTCGTATCCGCCGTTAGCGACATAGGTCTCAAACTGCCAGAGGTCAGGAATATCACGATTACGCAGCAGAATGTTTGCCATAAATTTAGTCCCTAAACGTCGTCTGCATCCCGCTTGGTCAAATAATGAATGTCGGGATGCGTCATATAGCCTACTTTTTGAAAGAGCGCGAGACTCGGATCGTTCCAATCTTCGATCAGCGCCGCGATGATCCGCATTCCCTGATCGTGTAATTGCTGTTCGGCGGCGGCGATCAAACGCTGGCCTAATCCCTGGCGGCGAAAATCCGGGTGGATGGCTAGCCGGTTAAGCCAGCCCTTGCGCCCGTCATGGGTCGCCACGATGACTCCGATCAATTGCTCACCAGCCCGCAGTCCGATCACGGTTTGCGTATCTCCGGCGAGTTGGGCGGCGAATTGCGCGCGGCTGTCGCGTCCAACAGGACGGATTGACAATCCCGCCGCGATCCACAAGTCCCGTACCGCGTCATAATCCTCGGCGGTGAGGATCACTACCGTCATATCAGCCATTGTCTGCTGATCCTAGTCCTCGCCGGACTCGCTGGCGGTTTCGGTAGCGGTGTCTGTGTCAGATTCCGACGCCGCTTCAGCGCGCAATTGTTCGATCAA
>JAFGJA010000659.1 GCA_016929355.1 Anaerolineae bacterium
CGTAGATAGCCGTTGGCTATCGGAGGCGGTCCCTACGCACATGCGCGTTTATATCGCCTGCGCCGCCGCGTCAAAATCCAGCGTCACGGACTCGCCCTCATGTGTTATCGTGATCTGCCGCGCGCCGAATTTCGCCTGACAATACGGGTTATCGAATCGTTCATAGCTGTGAACGTCCACTGCCACGCCATTCACCGTAAACGCCTCGTGCCAGCCAAACGCCAACGCGCCCGCCGAAGGTGATTCATACATCACCTCCAATCCGTCAATCGTTACCTTTGCCGCCGTGATCGCCCGCACGAAATCCTCAAAACTGCCGGACTGCGCCGCGTCCCCGATCTCGCAAATCCATACATTATCCGGCGATTCCGCGCGCAATTCCTCGATCACACCCTCGTCATTGGTGATCCACTGCGGCGGTTGCGACGAATACAGCGCCAGATAGCCCTCGCCCTGCCGCGCAAAAATCCAGTTACCGCGCTCGACAATCTCATCAAACGCCGCACGCGAAAAATACGCATGGCTATACGGAAACGCATCGTCTGCCGGAACGTGATGCAAACAGATGACACAGTTTTCCTGCTGCACAGCGCGCGGTAGAATCCCGTTCCCCGCCCAGAAATTCGGACGCGAAATGTTATCCTCTGCGCCGGGGTGATTTGTGAAGACTACTGCATCAATGCCCAGTGTCGCCTGCCAGATGTGTTGTTGGTAGCCCGCCGTACCGGGGCGGTAATCCTGTGCTGTGCTGATCATGCCGTGCGGCCCGCGATATGTCTGGACATGGACCTCCGTCATCGCGTGACATTCCACATTCGGCTGTACGATTTCGCCGTATTCGTTTAGCTGCCAGCGAAAAAGCTGGTCATAGCGCGTCTGGTAATCTTCAAACAACATGATCTCGAAGCGCTCTTTCGTGCGGATCGCCAGATTGACAATGGCCGGGTGCGTGTAATTCTGCACGCTCCAATACAAATAGCCATCTTCCATATCATCAAACGACAAGCCAAATTTAGGCGCATCTTCGATATTGAAACTGTGCCGTTCCTTGAACACGCGCGACCCATCCAGATCAGCCGCAATCGCCGCAATCACGGGGGGACAGCGATACGAACTCGTCGCTAATGACACCGTGCCCAGAATCGAAGGGCTGTTGTATAGCCCCATTCCAAACATCAATTTAGCCGTATTGGTCGCGTGGTCACCGCGCGCGCCCTTGATCAAGCGCGTATACGTCCGTCCATGCGTGCCACCCATCACGCCGCGATATGTGTGCAGCGCCATTTCAAACATGATCATGTCGATGAGCAGTTTAGCGGTAGCGCGAATGTCCAGTTGTTCCGCGAAATCATACAGATTCACCAGCGCCAGCAAATCTTCCTCAAAATAGCAGTTGGAGAGCCATTCGCTGAATCCGAACTGAATCCGAAACTCAAACCAGCGCCGGATCAGGTGCAGCGCGTGTTCGATGTGATACGCGCCTGTTTCGCCGGAATTGGTAAATGTCTGATCGCGGAAAAGCTGCCCGGCCAATAGTTCATCGCTGTGAAAAATAATCTGGTGATTTTCGGTATGGTAACAACGTTTATTATCGCCTTGCGGTTCGTCCCACCAATATTTGAAGTTGAGTAAACAGGTTTCAATATCGCGGATTAACTCCCGACTGATCAAGGAACTGTCACGGTATTGATACAAAATGCGCAGCATCCCACCCACCGCAAAATCGCAGCAGTCCTGCCGCGAATCGATAAACGCGATCCCCTCGCGGATAGATTCTTCATCCACCGCTTCATCCACCGCTTCTTGCGCCGCTTCTTGGCCGAGTTCCAGGCGTGCGATCTGGCTAAAAAACCCGGTGCGCCAGCCGCCCGGATTCGCGGAACAGTATTCGAGATACGCACGACGGCGTTCGTCGTAGGTTGCTTGCGGAGTAGACCAGTACATTATGGGTTGTATCCTTTTTGAGATTGTACGCTTCGCACCCTTTAGTATAGCTTGTGTTCAATTCACCAACACAGGCAACACCAAGATTCACTTAGTTGCAATACATCAAAAAATATCGTTAAATTAAAGTTGTCAAGCAGTTTGAAAATGGAAAGATATTATGCCTATCTCCATACTCAAAAAACCTGCCGCACGATCTTACGCAACCACATGCGTTCACATATGTAATGATTGACTACCAAGTGAGGAAAAACCATGCCTGGCTACACTTATGAAAATTTCTTGCCCGATGAGCCAATTGTAATCTATACCGCACTGGAAGAATGGAATACCCCGGAAAATCTCGCCGCGAGTGATGATCATGGTCGAGATATAATCTTCAACGTTGATCAGCCTATCTTCTGGATTCTTGATATTTCACAGATAACACTCGACATCACCAGCATGATGATGTTTGCCAACAAATATACGCGCGGGGAAGATGCCACCTGGACCCACCCCAACGTGCGGCAGTTATGTATCATTACTACGGATGAGTTGGTTCACCAGATGGCGGCGGGGATGCGGCAAAGTGACGCATTCGGTTATCTCGACGTGAAAATTTTCCCCAACCGTGACGAGGCGTTGGTATTTGCGCGGGAAACCAGCTAGCGTTCATCACCTGTTTTGGACCGAAATACGGTTTGTTATACTGGCAAATTCTCCTGGCCGGATGCTACTTCCAGCATCCGACCTCGAACAACTATCGCTGCGAGCGACTATCCAAAAATCTGCCGCTACCCGGCGGCAATCGCCGCTACCCGGTGGGATCGCCAGAGGCGTGTCGGGGGATAAATAAACAGGTAAAATGCGGCTAACAAACCGCTCAAGATGACGACTGCCGTATAGACGATCAGGCTGGCGCGGTGTTCATCGCGCACACTGTCAAAATGATCCAGAAACGGCAGAATCAGCACCACATCATAGGCTAGGAAACCCATCATTTGCCCGGCGGCATTATGCCACTTAGGGACCAGAATCCCATACATGAAATAGAACGCCGCACCGAGGAAAATCCAACCATAAACGACGGAAACTTCATCACGCAGGGGCCAGGGAAAAACATTGGGCCATTTGAGAATCAATGCGCCACCCACCAGCACCAGCAGCACGGCAAATACACCAAATATTACCCGTAATGGACGAGGCAATGAGCGCTGATCTGCAAATGGAATTCGCCGTGCCCATAGGAAAATCGCAATTGCGAGTCCTACTTCGACCAGACAGATTATGCCGCCGGTTAGCAAGCGCTCATTATCGGTAGATTGATAGCTTTGCAGCATGTAGAGGCCGATGCCTGATGCCGAAATGCCCAGATTCATCGCACCACCCACCAGCGCCGCAAACTCGCCCGTTAGCCCTACCCAGAAATTGGGCATTGCAATCGCTATCAGAATGGAGGAAACGAAATAGTACGACAAATCGGTCAGATTCCCCCGCCCCATATAACCACCGGACCAGGGCCAGAAATCCTTGACCCAGGACCATTGAAAATAAAACGCTACGCCCAAGAAAACACCGCCAAGACTTGCCAGAACCAACGCCATACGAATAAACCGCGACATCGCACCCTCCATGAATTGCCGGACGAAAATTGTAGTATATATTTTATCATAAATATGATAACAATCATCAAAATAAATTGATTTCCGATGGTAGTCCATTAATCAAATCTTGATTTAATTTCGTAACCGGGCTATTACGTTTCGTTTGGCGGGCTGTATCGCCTACGCTATAATGCGCATAATGACCGAACAAACATTACCTGACTCATCATCGCGCTCCTGGGCGCTGTGGACCTTTGCGCTGATCATCACGCTGACCGGGGGCTATAACCTGCTGCTGGCCTGGGATCAAGCACGTCACGCTGGCGATTACCGCGATCTCGGTGTGTCCTATCCGCCGCTTATGCGTGCGGGATTCGCGCTGTTCTGGGGTATCATTTTCTTGCGCTTCGGCCTCGGTCTGGCACGGCGGCAGCAGTGGGCGCGGCGCTGGATCGTTGTCGTAGTGAGTAACTATGGCGCGTTTAGCGTGTTATGGTTAATCGTGTACGCCGCATCCGACTTTGGGCGCGATCAGATTCCGTTTCGCGCGGTGTTAGCCGTTGGTGTGACCCTACTCACAGCGCTGATTATGCGGTGGGGGCGCATGCGGCAGGCTTTTGAACTACTCCCTCCTGACACCCGTCCCGCAAGCAACACACGGGCCGCCGGTGAATAGTGAGGTCGTGCAATTGCAATTTAACGTTCATGCTGGAGTGAAAAGAATCCATGACTAAGACGAATCCCAAAATTGAACGACTGAACGAGATGCGACTCAAGAGCGCTGCCGGGGGCGGGCCAAAACGAGTCGAGAAACAGCACAAGTCCGGCAAACTGACCGCGCGCGAACGGCTGGATTTGCTGCTTGATCCCGGCAGTTTCCGCGAGATCGACGCCTTTGTCGTCCAACGTGAGCGCAATTTTGGCATGGATGCGCCCGATAAGCAGGTTCCCGGCGACAGCGTGATCACAGGCTGGGGCACGATCAACGGGCGGTTGGTGTACGTCTATTCGCAGGATTTCACCGTCATGGGCGGATCGTTGAGCATGGCCCACGCGGAGAAAATCTGTAAAGTGATGGAAATGGCAATGAAGAACGGCGCACCCATGATTGGCCTCAACGATTCCGGCGGCGCGCGTATTCAGGAAGGCGTGGTCAGTTTGGGGGGCTATGCCGATATTTTCCTGCGTAA
>JAFGJA010000660.1 GCA_016929355.1 Anaerolineae bacterium
GCGCGGCATCTTCAGCCGCCATGATCGCCGTGTAGTCACAATCGCAGTCGCCCAGATCGAGCGAGTCATCAACCATGTGCGCCCGGTCAATGTACGCGATGCGCTGCCAGTCATCGAGATTCGTTTCCCGATTGACGATGAACTGGGTGAGCAAGAACATCGCACCCAGTGAGAAGACCGGCACGCCAAACGCCGTGAATAGAAACGAGGGCCGCCGGAAGTTGGTGAGATACTCGTGACGGATCACGAGCCAAATTTTTTGCCAGTTCATAAGGTTAGTTCCTTTTGTTGAAGGCGTGTGAGGTTTGAGTGATGAGTTTTTGGTTGGTGGTGGGTGCTGCCCTGAACCGCTCCCCAAAAGGGCTTTACTCTAAACTCACAACTCGCACCTATCTGCCATTCGCCGCTCCGTTGGCGGCTCCGTTCCCGTTGCCCGCGACCTGGATGAAGATTTCGTTCAGGCTGGGAACGGCCAACTCGAAACGGCGCACGCGATAATCCGCGCCAGTTGCCATCGCGGCCATGACTTCATCCGGTGTCACGCCGTCGGCCAGATGCAGCAGCGCGCCGCGTCCGTTATCGTTCGGCTCGACTGAGGTCACGCCGCGCAGGGCATCCCAATGACCCTCGCCTTCGACGATGATCGCGTTTTTAGCGAAACGCTGGCGGACTTCATCCACCGCGCCGTAGAGCATTGGCTGACCGTGATCGATCATCAGCATCCGGTCCGCCATCGCCTCGACCTGGTGCATCTGGTGGGTGGACATCACAATCGTGACGCCGTCGTCTTTCATGTCATACATCAGGTCTTTGATCAACTGCGTATTGACCGGGTCCAGGCCGGAGAACGGTTCATCAATGATGACGAGATCGGGGTGGTGCAAAAAAGTGGCGATCAACTGCACTTTTTGCTGCATACCCTTGCTCAGTTCGCTGACCTTGCTCTTGATGTTTTCCTCCAATCCGACGCGCGTCAGAAAGTCGGTGGCGCGCTGCTGCGCCTCCTTGCGCGGGACGCCTTTCAGCGATCCGAGATAGGTCAGCACCTCGATCACGGGCACGTTGCGATAGAGGCCGCGTTCTTCCGGCAGATAGCCGATCCGGTCTTTCGTTGTGTCGGAGATCGGCCCGCCGAGGATGTTAATTGCGCCCGTGTCGGGTTTGAGAATGTCAAGAATCATGCGGATAGTGGTTGTTTTACCCGCGCCATTTGGTCCAAGCATACTGAAGATTTCACCGCGCCAGACCTCAAAGCTGAGGTTATCGACAGCCGTAAAATCACCGTATTGTTTGGTCACGTTTTGAACCGTGATCGCATGAGCGTTCATATGTGTTTGGCCCTTTCTAAACTTTGAGTGCAAACGCAGTTTTGCGTGATATGTCGTGCGAAGAGGTGTGAATCGCTGCCCTATATCAAGTAAACCTATATCATTATACGGATTAGTTTCGGTTTGGTAATGGTTTTCTGGTCCGGGGTGGGGTGCTGTCAGCTTGATGTCAGGAATCGGTCAGCGCGCGTCAGGATTGTCAGGAAACGGGATTTGATCGGGGAAATCGCCGGGCCGAACCCCTCCCTAAATCCTTCCCTGCACGCGATCTTGTTGGTGAACTCGCTGCGCAGGTCTTTGTAGGGGCGACTTGGCCAAGTCCCCTACGAAAATCAGATTCGCCAACGGTATCGCAAGCGGAGAGGGACTTGACGCTCGCGGGCGTTCGATTAGTTTCCTCTTTCTCTGTTTACGGGGATAGGGGTAAAACCAAGCCTTTATTTTTTGCTCTTAACTCCAAACTCAACACCCTTACACCCAATGTCACTGCTAAGATTTTAAAATCTGTGTCATCTGTGTAAATCTGTGTCCAGTTTTTGCTGATTTTCCCGCCGAATCCACCACACCCACAGCGCGCCCGGCAGCAGGATCACCACTGTCATGCCCCACAGGATCGGGGAGAGGTTATCGCCGGATTGTTCAAGCAGCCACCCGCCGCCGCCCGCGCCAATCGAATACGCGAGCGAGTGCAGGGCGAATTCTGTCGCAAAGATGCGCCCGCGCACCTGATTCGGCACATTTTGCAGGAGTAGCTGCGTCGTAAAGACCCAACCGATGCCCACGCCCAACCCACGCAAAACGGTCCCGAACAGTAATAAACCGAAGCTGCTCAACGGCGCGATCACGGCCAAGCCGAGCGCCGTGATCAGATACGAGGCCGCGATCCCCCACTTGAGCGCGCGATCCCGGTCCCCGGTGAAGTAACGCGCCGCAATCGGCCCGATGCCGGTCCCGATGCCCACCGCCGCGAAGATCAGGCCCATGCCGGTGCTGCCATCTTTGCCGTAGACGAACACTTCTTCGGTCAGCTTGACCTGCAAGATCGTGAACATGCTCGACACGATCAGCGCATTGGCGGCTTTTTGCGTGCTGATCACAAAAATGTCCGTGTGCTGGCGCAGGTAGCGCAGGCCATCGACGTAATTGGTGAGCGCCCCGCGCACGCTGTTGTCCGAGTCGCCGGTATGCGTCGGCGTGTAGACCACGCGCGCGATGAAATACGCCGAGCCGAGGAACGTGATCGCGTCGATGATGAACGAGGGATCGGTCCCGACCATGCCGGTTACGATCCCGCCGATGGCCGCGCCAAAGGCCAGCATGGTAGACCATGTGGTCGAACTGATCGCGTTCGCTGCGCCAAGCTGTTCCGGTTCGACAATATCCGGTAAAATGGCATTACGTGCTGGGAAAAAGAATCCGCTTAACGCCAACTGAATCGCGGTCAGCGCATAGAGCAGCCACAACCGTTCACCGCGATCCACCAGCAGAAAGCCGAGGACGACCACCGCCCGCGCGAGGTCTGTGATCATCAGGATGTATTTGCGGTTGTAACGATCCGCAACGACGCCCGCAATGGGGCTGATCAGGAACGGCGCGAGCATCCGCACCACGAACAGCCCACCCACCGCCAACCCGGAGTCGGTAAGCTGTGTGATCAGCGCGGCGGAGGCGATCAGGTTGAACCAGTCGCCCAACAGACTGACGATTTGCCCGATCCACAGGTTACGGAAATTATGGTTCTCGCGGATCAGATCGATGTAGTCGGCATAGGCGGAGCGTTGGCGGGTTGTGGCGGTCAATGGATTTTCCTTCGTTAAAGTCGCAAGTAGAATTGTACGGTTTTAACGGGTTCGGCGGCGCGGGGCAAATTTCGTGTTTACCTCACCCCCCTGAGCAACCTTTGGTTGCCCCCCTCTCCCAAACACGAAGAGGGGGAGATAGGCGCGCGGGCGAGGTCGAGGAGGCTCCGCCGACGAGGGCGAGGTCAGTGCGCTGTTGGATTCTGCGCCCTCCATATTCACCAATTTTTAATGGCCCGCCGCGCGAGTCTCGCCTACAATAGAGGGCCATCGCACGAACGCTATTTTTGTGGGAATCCTTCACCATGCATGACACACCGCTCACCCTCTCCCGGCGCGACCTGCTCAAACTAGGTCTCAAACTCAGTGGCGCGAGTCTCTCCGCCGCGCTGCTGCCTGAAC
>JAFGJA010000661.1 GCA_016929355.1 Anaerolineae bacterium
CTCCCGATCCGTGCGCGCACGTCGTCGGCAAAACGGGTGATATACGCCTGCACATACGCGATAATATCCAGGTCAGGATCGGCAACCAACGGCGTGAGGTCCATGCCGAAATTCAGCCCGGTAGTCACATCCGTCGCGTGCGATTCGTGATAGGTGGCGTGCGCGCGGCGGCGGCCCATCGTCGCCAGATCGTAACGCTTGCCACCGCTAATCTGCGAATCGAAGACGCCCAACAGCGCCATTTGCAAACTTTCCTGCCGGGACACATCAAACCCGACTTTATCCGTATCGATCATCCAATCCAGATCGCGCCACACTTCGCAGCCATAGACCTTCTGCGGACGATCTGCTGCCGGGAGTTGGCGCAGCGCGGCGATCACTTTCACCGCTACGCCGATGTGGGTCGTGTGTTTGTCGGCAAGATTGTGCGTATAGACGACCTCCGGCTTGGTCGCCTGCAAGATGTGCAGCAGGTCTTCAACCGGATCGGTGTTGCGGCCATCCTTCACCGCCGAACTCGGATGATCGAGCAAAATCTGCGCGGCATATTCGCCCACAATCGCCGCTTTGATCTGTTCCTTGACGCGCACTTGGCGCATATCGTCGTCGGTATAGTTGGCATAGAGGCCGGTGCGTGATGAGCCACTGCCGTTGGTCACGACCACGCCCGTATACCATTTATCCGGCTGCTGGAAACATGCCAGAATCCCATCCAGCGCCATAATTTCGAGATCGTCCTGATGCGCGCCAATGGCAAGATGCGTCGTTCGCGCGAGGGCCTGATCTGCGGGTAGGTCATCGGGCACAAAAATCTGAGCTGAGTCAAGTTTGAAGTTCATGATCTTCTTTTGCCTTTACTTTGTTTTTCTCTGTGTTCTTTGTGTCTTTGTGGTGAATATTGATTTTGGCTTTAGCCTAATTCCGGCAGACTCGCCGCCGCGATAGACTGTCCCACCCGGCGACTCTTTTCATCCGGTAGTTGGATGTGGAAAGTCAGTTCGGGAAATTCCGCTTTTAGCACCGCATTCGCCTGATCGAGCATGATCGGCCCGCCCTGGCCGGACGTGCAGCGACCCAGGATCAGCACATGCTTGAGATCGTAAAAATCGGCGTAATGCGCCAGCGAATAGCCGAGATACACGCCCATTGACTCCCAGATGTGGCGTGCGCCGGGATCGCCCGCTTCTAATTTTTCCTGCACCGCTTTGAGTTTCTCCGCGAGCGGCACATCTGCCGGCAGCGCGATCCCGACTTTGGGAGCCAGCCGGAACACACACTGCTGCGAAAAATACAATGCGCCCACACCGCGATCCCCGGACCATTCATCTTCCGGCGCATCCGGCGCGTAATCCACCGGGGCAAAGGCGAGTTCGTTCAGCCAGTCGGTGATCTGGCCCTGCGGTGTTACGTAACCCGCCGCCTCGCTCGATCCCATCGCCACGCCGAGGATGCTGTCATCTTCCAGCGACATCGATCCCGCCAGCGCGGTCACTTCGCCATCGTTGATGATTTCGAGTGGCACATCATCCATTTCCGCGCGGATACGCTGGAACATGGTGCGGATTTCCTCGAAGCGATCATCGGGGATGCCGCGAAACAGGGACGCGACCATTGGCCGATTATCGACATAGACCCCAGCCGAACTGCCGCCAATCGCGTCTACCTGCGGCAGCTTGGACGCGGCGACCTTCAGCGCCGACAGAATCTTATCGTAATGGTACTGCGGATCGCTGTTTTCGCGCGGTTCCCAGACGATTTCATCGCTGAAAATCGCTTCGCCATCGACCACCGCCGAGATTTTCAGGTCCGATGCGCCGAGGTCAAAGCCGATCCGGTTGCCTGCCAGATGGCGACCTAACGCTTTGCTGCTTTCGTGCGCGGGGGGCACATCCGCCGGATCGCAGATCACCACCGTAAACGGGTGCTGGTAGATTTTTCCGCCCATGAAGGTGTAATCAAACGCGCGCGGACCATCGGCGGCATACACGGCCTGGATGTGTTCGCCCACCGGTGCGGGACCGCCGACATACACTTTCCAGCCGCCGCGCTGCCACAGCAGAAATTTCACGATGCGCTCAATGTACATCAAGTTGGCGCTGGCTTGCGGGTGATTGTCGGGAAAAACGACGGTTTCGTAACGCGAGATCGATCCGTTGATGCGCTCTACGCCCAGCACCAACGGCACGCCCACGCCCGATTCCGCGACAGCTTGCCGGAACGCGCGGTTAGCTAAGACTGCTGGGCGAAAGTTTGCATCCAACGGGGGAACGATGTTCGGTTTTACCAAATCCATACTATTATTCTCCATAACTTTACCTCACCCCCCTGAGCACGGAGTACAGGAGCGGGACAAGTCCCCTCTCCATCGCATGGAGAGGGGATTTAGGGGTGAGGTAAACAACGAACGGTCACAAAAACATACCTGTAATCACTTCTGCGGTAAATCACGCCTTTACCGCGTGCTGGTCACTTTCGTTAATCCGCGCGGCTGATCAATGTCGAAGCCCTTCAC
>JAFGJA010000662.1 GCA_016929355.1 Anaerolineae bacterium
ACGACGACTAAAGCCGAGGAGGTCGGGCAGTGTAATGTGCCCCTCCTTGATGCGTTTTTCCCCGATGACTACTTTGAACGCCTGAATTTCACCGGGCGCTACTATCGCGCCGCCGAGAGCAAGCCCGCCTTTCGCGCCGCGCTGGATACGATTCCCTGGTTGCCCGATATGATCATGATTTTCGCGGGCGTCGATTCGCATAAAGACGACTGCGGCAAGGGAATCACGGATTGGGACAATGCGGATTTTCAGCAGTTGGTGCGGTGGGTGCGGGAAATAGCGGCGCGCGCGTCGTGCCCGGTGCTGATGATACCCGGCGGCGGGTATAAGGTGCCGGTCACGGTGGCGGCGAATCTGAGTCAGATCGAGGCGTTGGCAAACCCCTCCCCCTAACCCCCGCCCCATGGATGGAGAGGGGGAATTGCGCCGCGATTCGGATGACATAAACACATGATG
Source organism: Anaerolineae bacterium (assembly GCA_016929355.1). GTDB lineage: Bacteria > Chloroflexota > Anaerolineae > Aggregatilineales > Aggregatilineaceae > JAFGJA01. The sequence goes on from JAFGJA010000662.1 coordinate 457, forward strand.
AGAATGTATGGATTTTGCTCGACTCGATATAGGCAACCGGATTCGATCATGCTATAATACTTTGGCAGTAAAGTAATTCACACGTCAGACACGAAACGCTGACCCATCAAAGGAGCGATCACATGGGTGAAAAAACATTCGAGGTGACGGAAGCCACCTTTCAGGAAGAAGTCCTACAGTCTGATCTGCCGGTCTTGATCGATTTCTGGGCCGAATGGTGCGCGCCCTGCCGCATGATCGCCCCCCTGGTCGATCAGTTGGCGGAGAAATACGAAGGCCAGTTGCGCGTGGCTAAGGTCGATGCCGACCAGAATCAGAACATTCTGATGAATTACGGCATTATGGGGATTCCTACCCTGATGGTGTTCAAGGGGGGCGAAATGGTCGAACGCATCGTCGGGTTCATGCCACTGAACGTGCTTGAGCCGAAAGTCGCGCAGCATTTGGACTAAGCTGTTGCACGCTAGCACTACACCTATCATGGTAAACGCGAACCGCTCTCTTGTCAGGGGGCGGTTTTTTGTTGTGTATTAGGATTCGCCAAGTGCTTCTAACTGCTGCACCCATACTGCGAAATGCGCGCACGCTTGCCGGATCGGATCAAGTCCGATTTGGCTGGTCACTAATGGCCCATGAAACGGTTTTTGATAGTCTGCACCAAAGACAGTCAGTAATCGTTTTGAGGGGGGATCATTTTCGTTGATTTCTTCAGGCGAAGTAAACGCATTGCGAATCGCGTGTAATTGTTCTGTGCTGGCAACATTAGGAAATTCATGCGCGATGGCATCAGGGGATACAAACATCATGGCTTCGAATTCGTGCAGCGCCAGGTAGGGCAAAAATTTGTGGTTTGCAATGTCTTCAGCAAACGCTTGTTCCAGAAATGCCACCCGGTCAAAGCATGATCCCGCCAGACGTTCACTATAGCGTGGAAAATCGTCGGGCAGGTTGTAATAATCGAGCATGGTGGTGATCAGAACGGCGTTGGTATCCTGCAATAAGCGCCGCAGATTGTCTTTGACTTTGCCATAGGTGACAATGCCCCCTTTGAAATTTGTTCCCACTTTAACGCGCTTAGTCGTTGCCAGAATCGGCCTGACAAATACACGTTTGCGGACGAGATACGGCGCAAGCACATCTTGCACAAATATTTCTTCGGTTTGTCCTTCGACCAAAATATGAACGAATTTCATCGGCGTGGCCTACCCCCGATCACGTTTTTCTCCCACAAGTCGCCCAAGCCATAGTCATCCAACCACATTTCATAATCCGCTTGATCTAAACGGCGAAACTCAGAAGCGTTATCAACCCGATCTACGACAATTACATCTTCGGGCGTAAACTGATTGACGAGCGGAACCGATTGGGTTGCCACAATCACTTGTGTTTTCGCTGCTGCGCTGCGCAGCAAACCGGCTAGCAAGGTAAGCGCATAGGGGTGCAGACCGAGTTCGGGTTCATCGATCAAAATTGTAGCGGGCAGGTCTGGTTGGAGCAGCAGTGTCACCATACACATGAAACGCAGTGTGCCATCTGATAACATGCTGGCGTTGAAATAGTCATCCGAGCCGACTTCGCGCCATTCCAACCGAATTTTTTCACGATTGAAAGGTGATGGACGCAAATTAAACGTATCAAAAAACGGAGCGACGAGCCGGATTGTGCGCACAATCTGATCATAATGGGTGGGGTGTGATTCTTGCAGCATGTAGAGAAATGCGGCTAAATTGCCCGCATCTGAACGCAAAAATTCGTTGTCACCAATGTCGCCTGTTTGTTTGATTTTTGCGCTCGCGCTGGTGTCGTGGAATTGGTAAAGTTTCCAATCCTGCATTTGACGATAAAAACGAGAAGCAATATGTCCTTCATCGGAACTTGACATCTGTTTCAATGGCATTTCAGAATAACCACTACCAAAGGGTACTCTAATGGGTTTTGGGAAATTTTCACTATGAAACCAAAAACCGGCGCGTTCATAGAATAGTTTATCGTCGTCTGTTGCTGTCAATCGTGCATGATATCCACCTTGCCCAAACGATAAACTGACTCTAATTTCCTCCGTTGTCTTGCGTCCAAAATACAGCAAATTGTTTGCGCCACCCGCGCGCGCGACGAAATTCTGCAACCGTTCGTCGATCATCGCATTCAGCAGCGAAAAGACCTGAATAAAATTCGATTTCCCCGCGCCGTTCGCGCCAATCAAAACGTTGAGCGCGCGCAGTTCAAGGTCCAATTCGCGGATTGATTTAAACCCGCTCACCCGCATTCGGTCTAGCGCGGTCATCATGTATCCTCTTTCACTCCATAGATTATGTGTTAATCTTAATCGGGATAGTGGTTGGCAGCAAAATTGGGTTGTGTTTTCACGCAAGGCGAAATTTGCGCGCCCGCCGATGTGGTGTTAAAAGTGTAATTTGGAGTCAGGATTTATCATCTGGGAGGAACATACAGTGAATCATCGGTGGCGCTTGAGCGCACTATGTATCATCGTACTCGTAGCACTCGTATTGGCCGGATGCGGCGACGACAAAAAAGACTCGTCCGGCGGCAATGGTGAAGCGGCTGATCCCAACGCCCCCACGTCGCGCTTGCCAACCAGTACCCCGTTGCCGCCCCCGCCGCGCGAGCGTGAGGAACCAGCCGTCGATCCTTACGAATTTGAACCGCCGTTTTCAGTGGGGAATTTTGTGCGCGAATCGTTGCGCGGGAATGCAACGGCGGTGAACACCGGCGGTTTGCAGGCAACCTACCGGCGTGAAAATGAGGTCATTGTGCTGAAAGTCTATCATTTCGGTCAGACAGTCAACGCGATCACAACGGTGGAAGACACGCTAAACGCCTCTACGATTGTGACACAGGTGAGCGAAATCTATACCTCACCCCGCGTCAATTTCGGGATCGTGCAGGATAAGCACGGCGCGTATATCGCCGCGTGGAATCATTACAAGTGGGCGTTTATCGTGTCCACATCCGGTTCGCTGGATACGCTCAATGCCTTTCTGGACATCTTCCAGTATTAAGCGATGCGCCAACGGTTACGAATATTACCCTGGCGGCGTTGGTTGCTTGTAGCGGTAGTGGGATCAGGGGTACTGGGTGCGGTGATCGTGGGCGGGCTAGCCGCGATCATCGTGGTTTACGGGCAAATGGATCACGCGCGTGAGGCGGACGTGATCATTGTGTTGGGCGCGGGAGAGGTGGGAACCGCGCGCCGGGCCGAACATGCCGCTAGCCTGTACCAGCAGGGTTACGCGCCCTATGTGCTCTGTACGGGCGTGCATGTGGCGACGGGTACTGTCCAGACTGCAATGAAATTGACCGAGGCCGAATGGTGCGCCAAAACGGTCCAACAGCACGGCGTCCCGGCGGGCGCTATCGTGATGGAGGAACACAGCCTCAGCACGGAAGAAAACGCCATCGAGTCGGCGGCGATCATGCGGGCGCGGCATTGGTCCTCTGCCGTGATCGTCAGCGATGACTTTCACCTGTTCCGCGCTAAATGGCTGTTTGAACAGCAGGGTGTGCGCGTTTATCCGAGTCCGGCGCAGATCACGACCAATGCCGGGATCACGGATCAGGAAAAAGCGATTGCGGTGCTGCGCGAAGTCGCTGCGCTGGTCTGGCAGGTGGGCAAATCGCTGTTGGGGTTGTCGTATACGCATGTGTGAGCGTTGCGTTCGTTGACTGCGCGCCCGCTAACTGCGCGCTCACTGTGCCGCGATCCGTATATCCCCCATGTGATTTGTGATCGTGAGCGGGCGTCCGTTTTGCCCAAGCACACCGCGCAGCGACGATCCCGATCCTTGTTCCTGCTCGGTGGTGTCTACCACGTCCAATCCTTCAACCGTAATTCCGCCAAAAAGCGTTTGCACAGCTAACCGCGCGTTGGTATCCGTTGGCAGTTGCACGATCATCGTCCCGACACCCGCCAGCAGTTCATAATCCCCCTCCGCGCCAATTTTGCCCGCAAAGGTCACGCTGCCCGCGCGCGCTTGAATGTCCATGCCTTCCGGCGCGATCACATCCGTGAGCGCTGCGTCCCCGATCATCGTATGCGCCCTGAGTTGGCCCGCCGCGCGGATGCCTTCAATGCGAATATCGCCCGTGCCCAGGTACACATCCAGCGCAATTTCATCCGGGACCGTGATCAGCAAATCAACCCGGTTCAGGCGCAGCGAGGTATTATCGTCATTTTGCGCCGTGCTGATCCGCAGCGTGTCGCCCTCTTGTTCGGCGGAAACTTTAATGTCTTTGAGTTCGTTCTTGGCCCCGCTCTCAGATGTGCTGTAAGCCGTTTCGGTATACTCAACAGTGATATTTACATCTTCGCCGCCTGCCCGAATCGTCACATCACCCACGCCGCCCCGGATCACCACCTGGGGCGGATCACCCGCCGGGAAGGGATACGTTTCGCTGTAGGTGTTTGACGCGCTCTCATCTTCCATTTCCAGGCGGCCCTGTTCCTGCACAAATAGTTCATTCAATACGCCGCTTGCCACAATGAGCAGCGCCAGCATAAACCCGATCCAAATCCACCCGCGCCAGCGTCCCATAAAATGTTATCCTCCAAAAATCAAAAAACCTTATTTACCACAAAGACACAGAGTTCACAGAGAACTCTATCTTTGCAGTTTTCCAAATTAACCCCTATCCCCCTGCCCCTTTCCCCGCACGCAGGGCAAGGGGAGCAAAGTCCCTCCCTGCCTGCGGGGAGGGATTTAGGGTGGGGTCAATAAAAGACACAAAAAAGTGCAAAGA
>JAFGJA010000122.1 GCA_016929355.1 Anaerolineae bacterium
GTAGGGGCGAACGCGAACCTGCGGTTCGTCATGTGTTCGCCCTGGGCCGACACGTTGGTCGGCCCCTACATGAGGCGTTTTTGAATTAATTTCTACACTACATAAGAGCGGATGCCTGCTCAGTTGTCTCCATCTGGGCGCTGGGTTGTCCGATAGACTTCAACGCTTGAATGCTAAAGCTAAAGCAGTACAGCAACCACCCCACAATACCCAGCAACTTCGCCCCATCTTCCAGCAAAAACGAGAAATTGAACGCCTTCATATAGGACGTGCCCCACAGCGAAGCGAGCGTTTCAAAAAAATCTTCCTGCTTATCCAAAAACCGGAAAAAGTCTTTGGTCGCATCAATGCTGATCGACAGGCCCAGAAACAATAAGCCCACCGCCAGATAAATATACTGGCTCTTCAAAACGGTTTTCCGGTGATAGTAGATGTGGTAGGCCATCGCCAGCACGTAGCCCGCGTACATCACTTCGCCGCCGGGCAGATATTCATCATGAATCATCAGGCGATCATCGATCAGGAAAAAGCCGGAGAATAAGGCCGAAAACGCCAGGAAATGCGCTTCATCGCGTTTGCCTTCAACCTGATACAGGACATACGCACTCACCCCGCACACCGCGAATGCCGCCGCCCAGATAAACATGCCCAAATCGGAAACGATGCCTACATAATATTCGCCCGCCGGGAGTTGGACGGTATCGCGGGTGAACAAGGGAATATCGACCCAGGGCTGAACACCGAGAATCACAAGAAAGATCAAGACCGGAATATAGACGGCCCATAAGACGCTGCGGACCTGGGGGAATTGTTCTTTTAAGCCCGCGAGGATGGGTTTGAGGTTGAGCATGGTATCTCCTATGATGTGTTAAGGCGACTTAATGCTTCTTATAGCGACAAGATTAAATAACTTTAAAGGGCATTATACATGTTTTGCTCATGATGCGCAACGCAAATTTACGCCCACAAAAATAACAAATTATACACCAAAATAATATATTGATTGGGAAAGATGGGGTGAAATATTCTTAACACGCCATCCATTAGCTGCCAAGCTACATCCCACCCCATAATCTTAAAGCGTGTATGGAAAGCCCTCTCCACCCGGCGGAGAAGGGAAGTCTGGCGCGTGATCAAGTCCCCTCTCCACAGCGTGGGGAGGGGTAATGCCATAGCCTTAGCCCCGGCGTAACTACGGGCCAACCACCGCCGCAACCTGATCAAAAATAATTTCGGCGTGATTGCGCGCGCAATCACTCGCCGCAAAGCTGACCACCACCGGCGGCGCGAGATACCGCAGCGTTCCATCATCATCCTGCACGGCGATCTGCACCCACATACGGCGCGCCATCAGGCCAAACACCTCGACGCGCCATTGGCCCGGCAGCACCCCGGTCCCTTCGCCGGAACGGATCATCTGCCGTTCCGCGACATAATCCCCCCAGACCTGTACCACCAGCGCATCAAGCGGATCGCCCGCCTGATCACGAATGAGGCCGCTCAACACATGCCCATCGCACGAATCCGCCGCGCGATACGTCGGCCCTGTTGAACGAAACGAGAAATCACCCGTTGGCCGGGTCGGATTGACCGCCACAGTCGCAAAGACGGCAGTCAAAGTCGCTTGATAGTCATCTTCCAGGCTGTGCCGATCAGCCGTAGACAAAATCATGATCAGGACAGATGCGGTGAGTGTGCCCAAAAATAAGAGGATGGCGAAGGTCAGGGCACGTTTATACCGTTTGGAGTAATGGTTTGGATCAAAATGGTTCACGAGAATCGCTTTCTGGCGCAAAAATGACGGTTAATCCTTCATAGTTTAACCGTCATTCCACGCGAGATATTGCAGCCGAGAGGTTAATCTGCGGTCTGCAACATGCGCCAGATACGCAGCACTTCCGCTACGCCCCACGCCTGCGCAATCGCGCCATGCGGCGTGTGCGGCGGATCACCATCGAAAATTTCGCTGATCGTGCCCAGCCCGTGATCGCTGAGATGATCGGCGAGCGGTTCGAGGTAACTCAAGGCGGCGGCTTTGTCCCTATAAACGTGGTAATGCGCGCTGACAAACGGCCCCATCAACCAGGACCAGACCGTCCCCTGATGATAGGCGCTGTCACGCTGCATGGAATCGCCGCCGTAGTAGCCGACATAATCCGTCTCATCCGGCGCGAGGCTGCGCAGCCCATAGGACGTGACCAGTTCACGCGCGCAAATATCCACCACCGCGCGCGCTTTTTCACTATCCAGCAGCACAAACGGCAGCGCCACCGCGAAAATCTGGTTCGGGCGCAGCGTCGGATCATACCCTTCCGGGCCATCGATCACATCGTAAAGATAGCCGCCGCTATACCAGTAACGCGCGCTAAAATTGGCGTGGGCACGCTGCGCCATTGCCGTATACTGCGCCGCGTCTTCGGTATGCCCCAGGTATGCGGCGATCTCGGCGGTGATATACAGCGCATTGATCCACAGCGCGTTAATTTCAACCGGCTTACCCACGCGCGGCGTCACCACCCAATCATCAATTTTCGCGTCCATCCAGCTCAGTTGCAGCCCCGATTCACCGGCATACAGCAGCCCGTCCTCGGCATCCATGCGAATGTGAAAGCGCGTGCCTTTGATGTGCCACTGCAAAATAGCGGTCATCACAGCGTACAGCTTTTCAAACGCGGCATGATCCACGCCTACCGTTTTGAAACACGCATAAATGGATTGGAAATACCAGAGCGTCGCGTCGGCAGTATTGTATTCGGGCGCGTACCCCTCGTCCGGGAAGCGATTCGGCAGCATCCCCTCATCGACGTACCGGGCGAAGGTCTGCAAAATGGACACGGCTTCATCATAACGCCCCACCGCCAGCGTCAAGCCCGGCAGCGCAATCATGGTATCGCGGCCCCAATCGCTGAACCAGGGATACCCGGCCAGGATGCTGTTCCCTTTGGAACCGTTGATCTGGCGGCTGACAATAAATTGATCGGCGGCTAATACGAGTTGGCGAATCCAGGCAGGCGCGGCGTCACCCGACTGCGCCAATAACGCCTGCTGACGCTGCCGCTCGTTAGCTAACGCCTCTTGCCAGGGCAACGGCGCGTCAAGTTCGGTAGTCAGGGCGACAGCCAATGTATCGCCCGGCTGCAAGGTGGCGGTCAGGGTAGCGACGGAGAACAAATCCTCTTGATTTTCCAGGCCGCGCTTTTTCTCCTGCGCCAGATGGAACGACCACCACCACTCCGCATCCGGTTCCACCGTGCCCGCGCTGCTGATGATGTGAAAAGCAGATTCGGCGGCGCGCCGTTCGGGAAAGGCCCTGATCCTGACCGCTTGCCCCCCGGCCCAGGGCGATACCCAGGGATCAACGTCCAGATGAAAACCGCCTTTGGTCAATTTGTGATGATCGCGGAACGTGCATAACGGTTTGAGCACAAGCGCCACATGCGACGATCCGCGCGCATAAGTATAGGTGACGTAGGTTGTATTAGCCCCATGCGCCATCCAGATACGCTGCACAAGCCGCACCGCCCCAAACGCCCAGACAAACGTCGGGATCGCGCCATCCAGATAAAAGCGCTCCAGGTGGCGGTAGCCGTCCGGCAAGACCACCCCTGCCGCCCATTCATGCGAGACCAGGGGCGAACGCCGCCCATCGATCTCCAGCCACGCATCCAGATTCGCGACCAGCAGCGTGCGCCGCGTGGGAGGTTGCAGCGAAGCGATCAACAGGCCGTGATAGCGCCGGGTGCGCGTACCGGCTAACGTCCCCATCGCATACCCGCCAATGCCATTGGTGATCAACCATTCACGGCGTTGGGCAGCTTCCAATTTTCCGGTAATTTCACGTCCGAACTCGATCATCCTGTGACTCGCTCTTTTAGTTATTAGTTTGGAGTTGTGGGTTGGTAGTTTTGTTGTCAGGTGCGCTTATTGCAACAGCCGCCCGTCCAACCCCACAGGGCTGACACGGGCGGGCACATAGTCATCAACAGGCGCGCATGAGGCGCGCACAAACGAAATCGGCAACGGCATAACCGGCTCAGGCTGCCGGTCAGTCAACCGTATTTAGTCGTCGGCGTGCGTGCTCAACACCGAGTTATCGCCACTGAACGGATTCGCCGTGTAGCGATCCGCATCCCAATCGTTATGCCACTGATCGCCATTGACCAGATACCGAAATTCGTATTGCTGATTCGGTTCAAGCTTCAGATCAATCTTGAACTTCCCATTCTTGAACTTGGTCATGGGCGTCGCCGTCTCGCTCCAGTCGTTGAAATCCCCCACCAGGAACACCGTTTCAGCTTCGGCGGCAATCGCGTCAGGCAGTTCGAATGTCACCTTAACCTGCCCATTTTTCAGGAAACGCTTTGTGAACATCTTGTAGACTCTCCTTATGCAAGCCATATTGCTTGCCGGTATTCTACCATTTTTTGCCGGCAATATCTTGTATCACCTGCCCAAAAACAGAGGCATTGTAGACCAGAACCAAAATTTGTCAAGGGAATTAAACCGGTTTTACGGAACTTTGCGGTGTACTTACTGCACAACACGGCCTCCCCCCCAATCAGCACGACGGATAACCGCGCGCCTCAAAGGTGAGCGGATCAACCGGCGTATCATTGATGCGAATTTCGTAATGCACATGCGGGCCGGTGCTGTTGCCGGTGCTGCCCGTCCAACCGATGAGTGAGCCGCGCCCGACGATCTGCCCCTCGACCACGTTGAACTCGGTCAGGTGGGCGTAGTAGGTGATGAAC
>JAFGJA010000123.1 GCA_016929355.1 Anaerolineae bacterium
TACGATTATGTCGTTTTCCACTTCAATCGCATCATGGGGGAGTTCAACCAGCAAAATGTCACGCCCTCGCCTGCGCCATATTTGTATTTCTTTGGTTATGGATTGCTGCTGTTAGTCGCCATACCGGGCTTGCTGCGGGCGGTGCGCCGCTTTGAACGCGATGGCGATCAGTTTATGCTGCTCTGGTTTGTGGTCAATGTAATCGGTCTGTATGCGCCGTTCAATTTGCAGCGCCGGTTGAACATGGGCTTGATCATTCCCCTGGTCTATTTTGGTGTTCGCTCATTAGAAGATTACTGGTTCTATAGAGTGCCCGAAAAATGGCGCGCGCCAGTCCTGATCGCGCTGATTGTGTTCATTGTGCCGAGCAATGTGCTTAACCTGGGGATTCCCCTGTTCGGCGCGGTGTTTAATACGGATAGTGGGCTGGAAAATGGGTTACTGCTCGAAACGGATTACTGGGATACGTTTAGTTGGCTGCGCAGTAATGCCGAAGATGATACAGTCGTCTTGGCCGCGCCCAATGTCAGCCTATGGACTCCTGCTTATACGGATCAATTGGTGGTCTACGGGCATCAGTTTGAAACTGTGCCGAACAATGAGCGTTTGCAGCAAGTCAAAGACTGGTATCGTGGTGAGGATTGCGAAACGTTGTTAGGCGATGATCTCCCATTCAGAGTGCGATTTATTGTCTGGGGGCCGCAAGAAGAAGCCTTCGCCAAAGGGGAAATCAACGTGAATCTCGATTTGCCCGATGACGAGGAAGCCAACGGGGACACCGATATCGAGCCGGAAACGTATCCGAATGCGGGTAAGTGTATCGAAGCGATACCGGAAGATCGTATCGAAGATAGGATCATCAAGGGTGACGTTACCACGTTTGTTATCAAGTAACCCGTTATCAAGTGACCGGATCACGGGTCAGCGTATATTTCTGGCAGGATTGGCCGTCGCTCTGGCGGCCTTTTTGTTAGGCGTGGGATTGGGGGCGAATCGGCTCCCCTTTCCGCCCGAAGCCGAGTTTTCCGACGCGGTGACAAGTCACTGGCCGAATGCGCTGTTTCTGCGCGAATCCGTGATGGAGGATCACACCTGGCCCTTGTGGCGCTCCTGGCACATGAGCGGCCAACCTTTCGCAGCGAATCCATTGAACAAGGTCTGGTATCCGCCGCAGTGGATCGTGTTTGTGCTGCCGCCGATCCTGCATTTGAACGTGTTGATCTGGCTGCATCTGCTGATTGCAGGCGCGGGCGCGTGGCGGTGGAGTCGCGCAACAGGATTAACTCCTTATCCTGCCGCGCTGGTTGGCTTCGGCTATGCGTTTGCGCCGCGTGTGATCGCCGCCGTGGGCGCGGGACATCTGGATTTGGTCGATGCGGCGGCGTGGGTTCCCTGGTTGCTGTGGGCGACGTATGGATTTATTCAGCACAACGATACGGAAAATACGGCGAATCAAAGTGGTGAGGTGGATGGTCATACGCCCCACAAGGCGCAGCGTTACACATCTTGGCTGGCGGGATTCGCGGCGCTGTGTTTTCTGGCGGATGTGCGCTTGAGCGCTTATGCTTTTGTTACAACTGCCGCCTATCTGGTGTGGTTGTGGTGGCAAGTGCCGGAATTGCGCGCGCGGACTGCGCTTTTTCGCCTGACCGCACGCTTAGGGTTTGCCGGGCTGCTCATGCTTGGCCTGACTGCGTTCCAATGGATTCCCCTTCTGCTGATGCGCGGTGATCTCTCACGTAATGCAATGTCACTGGATGATGCGGCGATCAACAGCCTCAAACCGGGGCAATGGATCGGCTTGCTGATTGGCGATCATGGCGGATCGTGGGAAACGATGGTTTACGTTGGGGTGAGTGTGCTGATACTCGCTATCGTCGCGCTGCTGCTGCGCCCGCGTAAATTCGCGTTTTGGGGCATAGTGGTGTTGGTCCTGATGCTCTACGCGATGGGTGATCAATTTGTGTTCTGGCCCGCGCTGAATCGTCTCTTTCCGTTCTTGCGCTGGTGGCGCGTTCCGCCGCGCGTCTGGTTGATCGCCGCGCTGATTTTGCCCTATCTGGCGGGGTGGGGCGTGCAACTGCTCATTGAATCGCCGCCGGATCGCAAAAGTGTGCGTTTGGGCGTGGTAGCGTTATTGGGGGGCGGGCTGGTTTGCGGTGTATTCAGCACGATTACGCTGTCGTCCACGCTCGATCTCACGGCGCTGATCGGGATTTTTGCGCTGCCGATTACGGCGTTGATCATGCTGCTGGCGATTTTGCGCAAATTGCCCGCACAAGCGTTACTCATCGCGTTGCTGGCAATCGTGTTCCTTGATGTGCTGTGGATTGATCGCACCTTGATCGAGGGGCGCGATCAGGATGAGTGGCTTGAGCCGTACCGTGAATTAGCCGAGTATTTGCAAGAGGCGGATGCAACGCGCGTCTATTCACCGAGTTACAGTCTGCCGCAACAGGCCGCTACCTACTGGCAGATTGCGCAGTTTGACGGTGTGGACCCGTTCCAGTTGGCAACCTATGTTGACGCTGCCGAAGTCGCCACTGGGGTTCAAGCGAGCGGCTACAGCGTCACAATTCCGGCGTTTGCAGTGGAGGCGGATGCAAATGAAAACTTCGATTCGCAAACGGCGATTCTCGCCAATGCCAACCGGGGCGCGCCGATCCAGTTGGAATTGTTAGGACAGTGGTTGGTAACGCATGTCGTTACCGCGTTTGAGATCGAGACTGAGGGTTTGGAACTTGACACCAAAATCGGCGACGTGTATGTGTACCGGAACACATTTGCGCCGGATGTAACATTGGTATGGGCAGGGCCGAATCGCGTCACCATCCGCGCAGAGGAACCATTAACCGGACCGCTTTATGCCGTAGCCAATGGGCGCTGGCAGAATCGATCATCCAGCGATTCGCCTGGTTTACCGGGTACAATTGCGGGATCGACACAGGAATGGACATTCGAGTATGATCCGTCCGAGCTATGGTATAGCGCTCTTGCGGCAGGTGTATTGATCACATTAGCAGGAGGTATTTGGTGGGGGGCACTCCGTGAACGATCTGGGCACGATCACTAAGCGCGAATGGCAGCAGGTGGCAATTTTTGCTGGAATCGTGATGCTGCTCACGACGCTGCCGTATGTCATCGGCTGGCTGGCGCAAAACGACACCTGGGAATTCGGTGGGTTTCTGTTTGGCGCGGATGATGGTTATAGCTATCTGGCGAAAATGCGCCTTGGCACGCGCGGTGATTGGTTGTTTACGATCCGGTATACGCATGAGCCGCATGA
>JAFGJA010000124.1 GCA_016929355.1 Anaerolineae bacterium
AATCGCATCATCCGCGAACACAATCACCGGCTCGATCCGCGGCTCCAATTTCACCACACGCAGCACCGCTTCATTTGCACCGAGCGCGATCACGTTTTTGCCCTGCGTATTGCGGCCCGCTTCCGGCGCGAGGCTGACACGCATATACTTCGGCTTGCCCTTCGTCGTCACCACGACGATGTTATCATCCAGCCAACCCACTGTCGCCGCCGCAAGTCCAACTGCATCTTTCGCCAACTTTATCGTGACGACGCCCTTGCCGCCGCGCCCCTGCGTGGGATAGTCCGGGACTGGCGTACTCTTGGCGCTACCGTCCGCCGTGCACACCCACACATTGCCATCGTCATCGGCAATGCCCGCGCCGACCACATGATCGCGCCGCCCCTGCAATTTCACGGCGCGCATCCCGCCCGCACCGAGGCCGGTAGGCCGCACATCAGCGACTTTAAAGCGGATCGCTTGCCCGTCATGGGTGGCTACAATCACCTCGGCATCATCATCCACATACCCCAACCAGATCAGGCGATCATCCTGTTCGATGTCCATAAATTTGAACGTATTCGCCACCATTCCCGGCAAATCTTCCAGCCGCAGCCGTTTCACCTCGCCCAATGCGGTGATCGCCACGATAAAGCCGGTATCGAGCGTCGGCGGCAAGCTCAAGGCGTAGGCAACCTCATCCTTAGCCGTGAGCGCACTCAGCGCGGCGTAGTTTAACCCCTGCTCTGGATCATTCGACTGCTGCAACAACTTCACCGGAACCGTCGCGGCCTGTCCATCCGTCGTGAAGAGGTAGAGCGCGTGCGTGGTATTACTCGCCAACATCACCAACGGCGGGTCCTTGACCGTCTGCGTGATGCGCGGCGCGTTATCGTCAAACGTGCGGCTAAGTGTGCCGCCCATCGTCAGCGTAACCCAGGTATCCTCGTTCGGCCCCAGAAAATCACCCGCCTGAATATCGCTTACTTCGCCTTCAATGATCACCGTGCGGCGCGGATCAGCATACTTTTCGCGTATCTCGCCCAACTCGCGCGCAATTTCCATCCGCATCATTTTGGGACTCGCCAGCAGCGCTTCCAGCATCGTGATCAGCTTCATTTTTTCGCGGTATTCATCTTCCAGCTTGCGCCGTTCCATCGCCGCCAAACGCCGGAGCTGCATCGACAGAATCGCCTCGGCCTGTTCATCAGAAAGTTTGAAGTTTTTACATAGATTACTATGGGCCGTTTCCGTCGTGCGCGAGCGCCGGATCGTGTCGATGACTTCATCCAGGTTATCGAGCGCAATCAACAACCCTTCAAGGATATGCGCCCGTGCGCGCGCTTTTTCCAGATCGTATTCGCTGCGGCGGCGGATCACGTTGAGGCGGTGTTCGAGATAGACGCGCAGCGCTTGTTTCAGGCTCAGGCGGCGCGGTTCGCCATCGACCAACGCCAGCATAATAATACTAAACGTCGATTCCAGGGGCGTATATTTGAACAGATCGCCCAGCACTTCCACCGCGTCTGCCGTGCGCATAATGTCGATCACGATGCGCAGGCCGGTCCGATCACTCTCGTCGCGCAGATCACTAATGCCTTCAATCTTGCCACTGCGCGTCAGGTCCGCGATCCGTTCGATCAAACTCGTTTTGTTGGTCTGGTACGGAATCTCGCTGACGATAATACGCCCGCGCCCGCGCCCCAACTCCTCGATATGGGCTTTGGCGCGCACGCGAATTTTGCTGCGCCCGGTAGCATAAGCGGTGCGGAGCATGTCTTCCTCTGCCCCGTTATACCGGGTGTAGACCACTCCACCAGTTGGAAAATCCGGTCCCTTGATGAACTCCATCAACTCGGAAACGCCAATGTCGTCCAGTTCTTCCCAGCGTTCGAGCATATACACCAGCGCATCGCAAACTTCGCCCAGATTGTGCGGCGGAATACTGGTGGACATCCCCACCGCGATCCCGGATGAACCATTCACCAGCAAATTCGGGAAATTGGAAGGCAGCACGTTCGGCTCAAGCAGCGATCCATCAAAGTTTTCGTCCCACTCGACGGTATCTTTCTCGATGTCCTCCAGGAGATCATGACCGAGATCGGCCATACGCGCCTCGGTATAACGCATCGCGGCGGGCGAATCGCCATCAATGCTGCCGAAGTTGCCCTGCCCATCGACCAGTTCGTAGCGCATCGAGAAATCCTGCGCCATACGGACCATCGCATCATAAACCGCCATATCGCCGTGCGGGTGATACTTACCGAGGACCTCACCCACAATACGCGCGCTCTTTTTATAGCCGGAACCGGGGCGCAATCCCATATCATGCATCGCATAGAGGATACGACGATGCACCGGTTTCAATCCATCCCGCGCATCAGGCAGCGCGCGCGCCACAATGACGCTCATCGCGTAGTCGAGATACGATTCCTGCAATTCCTCGTTGATGTCTCGCTGCCGTACAACGCCAATATCATCCATCGTCATGATCAAATCCGCCTTCTGTGCGTGCAAAATTTGCCCGGTTTATCGCTTGAATGTGTAGTAGTTTAGAGAATATGCTTGATTTCTGTCAATAGATAGATTATGTCGGGATTGCCACAAAGAACAAATGTTCATGAAGATTATACTGAATTTTCGGGGGAAACGCCAGCGTATTTTAGGTAATAATGTCTCACTGCTCCAACCTGACTCTCCCTCTCCGTGTTTGGAGAGGGGGCCGGGGAGTGAGGTAAGGGTTACTCGATCCGCACATCATCCACGCGCCACACCCGCGACGGCAGTGTATTACCAAACGGCCCACCCGTCGCCAGATCAATCCACTCGTAATGGAACCGCAGCAAGATCGTTTGCCCCGCGAACGCGCTCAGATCGACTGTCTGCTCCACCCATGCAAGATCGGTGGTGTCTTCGAGCACCTGCACATCAGTCCACGTCGCGCCCTCATCTACCGATACCTGCACGCGCCCCGATGCGCCCCGCGTGAGACCATGCGCAGATTGGTAGCGCAGCACCGGACTCGCTGATCCGGTCAGATCGATAGGCGTGGACAGCGCCAGATCATCCTGAAAGCGGCGATTGCCCGGTCTTGCCTCAAAGAAGTGATTGCCCGCCTCATCACGATACTGCCAGCCTTCGGAAAGCGTCCATTGGCTCACATCACCCTCGAAATCGTCGGAGAACAGGGGTGTTGCATCAGCCGGAGAAAGCAAATCTTCGACAGTCATGAACGATTCAATGGCCTCACATCCCGCTAAAAATTCACTCAGAGCTAGAACTATGACAAGGATTATCATTCTTTGCCAATTCATATTTACGGATTCCCTTCTACCGCCTGTGGCGTCGCCGGAATTTCTGGTCCCAACGTCACAAACACTGTCGTCGCGGCATTAACCGTGATGGATCGTGTATAACGCTGCCCGTAAACCGTGACCGTGATCGTATAGTCGCCTTCCGGCACATCACTCATCACGAAATTTTCATTCCATAACGGATCAGGCACAACATGCCAATCACGCAATTGACCGGGCTTTTTAGCGTCGATATAGGTCGTCGTCGTCTGCGCCACTCGTCCGCCCTGCGTGAGCGTGACCGTCACATCCTCGACCATCTCGCCCTGCGCATCCGTTACGCGCCCCGCCACCACGCCATGCCCTAAATACGGCGCAACCCACAGGAGCGGATTATACGCCGTGAAATATTGATTAACGCCCAAACGCACTTCAAGATGCACATGCGGCCCGCTCACATCCCCCGTACCGCCGATCAACCCGATAATATCACCCGCCTCGACGTGCTGCCCTTGCACGGCCACAATCGAAGACATGTGCGCGTAGAGCGTGTAAATTTTCTGCCCGCGATAGCCAAAATCATGCTCGATCACGACAACATTGCCGTAAGAATAGTAAATATCCCATCCCGCCGGAATATCCACTTCACCGCCCTTGCCCGCGTAGATCACCTTACCCGATCCGCCCGCCTGAATCGGCGCGCCAATGTCGTTCGGGATGTCGATCCCGTGATGCACCCGCCAATCATTAGAGGGGCCATCCGACCCATACGGGTAAAAGAAAATACTCTCGCTGTTCGCGCTGGCATCAACCGGGCGCATCAGCCAATAATGATCGTTGGGCTGGCGGCTGATCGGCACTTGCTCCGGCGGCGGTTGAAAACCCTCGATTTGCCCGGTATCGACCACCGCCACCCCGGTTGGACTGGGAAACGGCGTTGCCCCGTTGACAGACGCCGCCACTGCCGGGGCAATGGTCGCCGGGCGCGGCGTGGCTGTCGGCCAGGGCGTGATCGGAATCTCGCCCGCCTCCACGATCTGAGCGTTAGGATCAGCCGCCGGTGGCAGCGTCGGCGGCGCATAAGTCGGCAGATTCACATCGGGTGTCGGGAGCGGTGTCCCGGCTAACGCGACCTGTGCCTCTAACGCAAGCTGCCAATCGGCAGGCGGCACATTAGTCGGCGTAGCGCTTGCGGCGGGAACTGCTACTGTCACGGCGGGCTGGTGGTTCTGCCAGAGATACAACCCACCCAGCGCGAGGATCACGACCAAAATCAAAAGCCCTTCAAAATGATGCGTGCGTTCCAAAGTCTACCCCATATCGCTAGTTTACAAGTTAATCATCATCCGCTTCGCCCGCGTCTAACGGCGACTCCGGCGGCGCGATCTGGTCCGGTTCCAATGGGCGCAGAATGATCACGCTGATTCATCGCCTTCGCCAAACAATGTCGTGCGGAGCGTATGCAGCAACCGCGCCAGACCGTTCTCTTGATTTGCGGTCAAATCGAGCAGTTGGTAGGTGTACAAAAATAAAGGAGTCGGACAGGGCGCAATCTTCACCGGGTAGATGGGTTTATCCTGATCACGGAAATAGCTCCACTCTGCCTCAACACTTTTGGAATTGTTCGCATCCGGCGAGAGAACCACGATCAACACCTGAGCATCCTTCAGCGTCTTCTCGATCTCGCTGCTCCAACTCTTGCCCGGCGCAATATTGACATGATCCACCCAGGCGATGATCGAATTTTCAAACAAGTAGTTGGCAAGCTGCGTCACGAACGCATCATCTTTGGACGAATGGCTGATGAACACCGGGAAATGCATTCCGGCGGTAGCGGGTAAATCCTGAATAATCCGCTCCGCCGTATCGGTGGAACGATTGCGGCGATAGATTTCGCTGGCGAGCAACTCCTCCGGCGACGGCAAATTATCCGTCACCAGCGTATCATCGACAAACGTGAATTGAATTTGCCCAAGCGTAATGGTGCTTTCATCACGCAGCAAATACGGCCCTCCTTCAATGGGCCGCCCATTCAGGTGAGTGCCATTGCTGCTGTCCAGGTCGGTCAAAAAAAAGAACCCATCTTCCTCCGTGATCAGCGCGTGTTCGCGCGACACACGGCGATCCGCCAGAACCAGATCGGATTTCCCCAACCGGCCAATAACAAACTTGCTCTTATTGATTTCAACGGATATTTGCTCACCGTTTTCGATTCGTACAAGCGCTGGCATAGTTATCTCTCACACATCCTTACAAATCCGGCGGGATTGGCGTCGGCGAACGAAAGATTTCCGGCGTGGGCGAGGCCGTTGGCAAAGGCGGCGGCGTCGGAATGGGCGTTTCCGAGGTCAGGAAATTCTGATACTCGCTGGGGTTATAAAGTTCAAGCATGGCCTGTTCCCAACTCAACCCATCCGTTTTCACGAATTCCCAGAACTGGATCGCGCCGAAGTTATACTGCCAGGTGCGCAGCGCAGGTAAACGATCCCACCCGTAATCCGCGGCAAGCTGTGTCAGATCGATATAATAACCAGCCGGCACATCATCTTTGATCCGCCCGCCCTGTTCATAGACCTGGGCATCCCCACTCGCGCGCGCCGCGAAATCCCAGGGCAGTTCGCGCAGAGGTTCGCCCAACGCGCCGTTTTGCGCGGGTTCGGCCACGCGCAGATACACCTGCCAGTAGATGTTGATTTCGCTGTCCTCGCGCACAATCTCGACCTGCGTTGGCGAATCCGCATTGACCAGATCGCGGCTAAACGCAATCGCGCGCCCCGCATAATGCCAGTTTTCGCGCGGCTCACCGGGATCAGGCGGGCGATTTTGCGGCCAAAACGCATCTTCTAACGATCCGAAGAAATCATAGCCCGCTTTTTCCAGCACCTTTAAACGCAGCGCCTCAAACGAATCATTGACTCGTGCTGATAAAAACGGCTGCGGCGCAACCACATTATTGAGCGGAGCCATCCCATAAAGGCCCGTTGCCTGCAAACGCGCTTCTTCCACATAAAGCGGCCCGGCGGCGTCGGGATCAATCGGCACACCGCCCCGATCCAGCAGCACCTGCGGCAAACTGGCCTGGGTCCAGTGGGGATCGGTAGCGCGGTGCAACAGGGCAATCGCATCGGTGGCCGCGCCAAAACCACCAATCGCGCCCGCGATCAACTGGGATTGTGTGCCGTAATCCAGCGCATAAATCAAGCTGCCATCATTCGGGGCCCAGGCAGGCATCTTGCCGCGCCCAATCAAATAAGGCGTGCGTATCGCCGCATCCACTGGAATCACGTACACCCCCTCCACCCCATTCGCCACCGCGCTATAGGCGATCCGGCTTCCATCATGGCTCCACGAGGGATAATTCTCGTTCGTGGCCGTGGTGGGCGTCAGGTTGATCGCCTGCGCATCCCCTTCATCCAGACTCAGCAAATAAATGTCCCGATTCCCGGTACGCCAACTGGTAAATGCAATATGCCGCCCCGCCCCTGGCCGCCAGGCGGGTTCAATATCGGGACCGGGCGTGAACGTCACCCGGAACGATCCTTCTTCGGCAGCGCGCGCCGGATCAGAATTGATCAGGTAAATGTCCAAATCTTCCGTATCCGCATAATAGCCTTCGTAGGCGATCCACTCCCCATCGGGACTCCAGGTGGGCGCGCCTTCAAAACCCTGGCTGTAAGTCAGGCGGGTGATCGTGCCGGTATCAATCGCCAGCAGATACAGTTCCCAATTCCCATCTTGATTGCTGGCAAACGCGATCTGTTTGCCGTCAGGACTCCAGGCCGGATCACGTTCATCGACGGGCGAATTGGTCAAGCGGATCGGATCGCTGCCGCCGCCCACATTGATCGCCCAAATATCGGTTTGGCCGTTTTCGCGCAGCGTGTACACAATACTACCGCCCACTTTCAACGGATCGGGGATCGGCGTGGCGGTTGGCGTCTGCGTCGGGAAAATAGCCGTTGGCACGGGCGTATCTTCGCCTTGCGGCCACTGCACCGCCCCACCCCCCGGAAACGGGGAGGGATCATCTTCGTTGGTTTCCATCACCACAAAAAACAACAGCGCAATCAGCAGCAATACCGCAAATGCGCTCAAGGCCCGATTTTGCGCCAGCAAGGGGTCTTGCGCGACTTTGGTGGTGAGTTGGGCTTCCTGCGCGCGCTGCGCCATGCGTTCCTGGCGACGTTCAACCGTCGATTCCACCACATCTTGGGTGACTTCATAGGCTTGCTGGGCGGTTTGCCGCGTGCGCCGCGCCGTGCCAAGCACAATGCCAAAGAATCTGCCAAGCACATCTCGGAACACAAACACCAGCATACCGGCCACAAGCTGCCAGAGCGTGACAAGAAGACCGATGATGCCATTTTTCAGGTAAGCGGCTTGTTCGGCCATCGTCATTGCGCCCCATGCACTGATGCGCAATAGAGCATTCCCCAGCTTGTCAGTAACCCGAAACGCGCGAGTGAGCATACCCGTATCCTATTCGTAGCGTATTGCTAAGCAAATTCTGTGCGTGAGGACATTCTACAGAAAAAGCAGGGGGTGAGCAACCTTTGCAGGAGGCCCAAACAAGAGCCTCCTGATCGTACACATTGGCGGAGATAAGAGCGTGTGCGGCAAGCCATTTGCCCCCACCCTAAATCCCTCCCCGCAGGCAAGGAGGGACTTTTTCTCTCCCTGCCCCTGCTTGCGGGGGAAGGGT
>JAFGJA010000663.1 GCA_016929355.1 Anaerolineae bacterium
GAGGCGTAATCGATCAAATCGTTCAAACTGAGACACTCCAAATGGATTTGATCGGCAGGGCTTGAAATATTAACAAAAGTTGATGTATAATTAAAATTACATCAATTAATAATCAATATTGGGGAAGTGCCATGCGAACGTTAACGTGTGAACCAACATCGGAAGTGCGGGGTGATGTTTTGTTATCACTGCTCACCAATTTGCGCGCGGACAATATGAAACCTTATCTCAAACAATTCAGCCTGGACGATATACATGCTAATGAGTGGTATCCGACCAAGAATTTTTTGGACATGCTGAATGAACTAAGCCGCAATCCAAACTTGACGCCCAACTATGTTGCCATTGGTTTGAATGTGCCTGAAACGGCCTATATGCCACCCGAATTGGAGAATGCATCCTTTGCTGATGTACTCGAAGGGTGGGATAACCACTACCAAAGCAATCACCGTCATGCTGATATTGGTCACAAGATTGCCGAGAAAGTCCATGATCAACACTATAAAATAACCATGCAGAGCATTTATCCCGATGACATGGAATATGGGGTGCTGTATGGTTTTGCCAAACGCTTTTTGCCGTCTGGCACACAGTTTACCGTCTGGTACGATGAAGATGAACCCCGGATGGATCAGGGCGGTACGCAGACCGTGATTCATGTGAGTTGGCACTAAGTCCCATCATGAATCGCCCTTGACAGCGCGCGCCATTTTGCGCTATGCTGGTCAGCAGATTAATATACCCAACGCGATGATCGGGCCGAGTACTGGTAGCACAGGTTGCCAGGGAGAACGGATCAATAGACTGCAAATCCGTTTAGCCATGTGACCAGGAAAACCCCCCGTGAGCGTGTCACGGAACGGCGTAAAATCTGCACCACCCGCGCCCAGTATGTGATACCGGATCAGCTCCGTTATCGGCTGCAAATGAGCGCATATCACCTGCTATCATGGGGTATGTGAAAATTTGGGTGGAACCACGTGGATTTTTATGACCCTCGTCCCAATTTCGGGCGAGGGTCTTCATTTTTGGGGCCAAAGTGGTGTAGTATGGGAGTAATGAACTTTTCGATAAGATGAGGTAAAACGAGCCGTGTTAGTGAAACGTGTGTGGATTGAAGCCGACCCGGAACTTGCTCTGGCCCCAGAGTCAAAGACGAATAATGGGACTCCGCCCGCTATGGAAAGCGCCGATGTGCTGGTTGAGATGGAAGATAGCCAACTCTGGCAAGCACATTTTGTCACATTGTCTCATTTGCAGGAAGAGATGAAATTGAGTCTGAATGTGGCGCAGCAATACAATCGCGCGTTGGCGGCCACCCAATTTGTCGCTATGGAGACGCCGCACGTTGTTGTTGAAAGACTAACACCGGACATTATCGAAGATGTGGTCGATAACCTGATGGCCCTGGGCACTTTTGAGACCGTTTTCGGCCAATTTAGTGAACCAGACTTTGATGGGCCTGAACACTAACCATCACGCGGCTTAATGGCGGTCAATCTAACATTGTATAGGTTACGGAGGCAGCGCTGTATTTCG
Source organism: Anaerolineae bacterium (assembly GCA_016929355.1). Lineage (GTDB taxonomy): Bacteria > Chloroflexota > Anaerolineae > Aggregatilineales > Aggregatilineaceae > JAFGJA01. The sequence goes on from JAFGJA010000663.1 coordinate 1,540, forward strand.
TTGAGACTGTGGCACGAACAATAAGGAGGGCGTATGACGGACGGTGAGGCTGGTACTGACACGGATACTGGTACGACTCGTATTCGCTTGAGGCCGCACAGGTAGGGACTCGGTGCGCTGATCCCTGCCCGTGCTGGACCGGTACGGCAGCAGGGCATAGCGCACTGTGCCCCTGCTCACACTGTTGATCATTGTTCATCTAATCTATTTGCGCTGCACGCTGGCTTCGGCAAAATGATCTGTGCCGGGGTGTTTTATGTGCGGCCTGTGCAACCCACATTCAGGAGAAATCATGGAACGCTATCAGGATAGTCAGCTCTACAAAATTCGCCACTCGGCGGCGCATATCATGGCGCAGGCGGTGCTGGAAAAATTCCCCGAAGCGAAGATCGCCATCGGCCCGCCCATTGAGGACGGCTTCTATTACGATTTTGATCTGCCCCGCGCACTCACCGAAGATGATCTCAAAGAGATCGAAAAACGGATGAAGCAGATCATTAAGCAGGGGCACGAATTCAAGCGGAAAGAGGTTAGCGCGGCGGAAGCGCGCCAACTTTTCGCGGATCAGCCCTACAAACTCGAATTGATCGATGGTTTGGAGCAGGGCGGCATAGATGAATACGGCGAAAAGACGGATGAGCCGGTGATCATCAGCACCTATACGCAGGATTCGTTTGAAGACCTGTGCCGGGGGCCGCACGTTGCCAACTCGCGTGAGATCAACCCGAAGGCGGTCAGCATCACGTTTAAATCGCCAGCCGGCGCATACTGGCGTGGTGACGAAAACCGGGAAATGCTCACCCGCATCTATGGCACGGCCTGGGAATCGCCGGATCAACTCCAAGAGTATCTGACGATCCTCGAAGAAGCCAAGAAGCGCGATCACCGCAAGATCGGGCAGGAACTCGGCCTGTTTACGTTCAGTATGGAAGTCGGCAAGGGCTTGCCCCTGTGGAAGCCCAAAGGCGCGACGCTGCGCGATCTGCTCGAACGGTTCCTGCGCGACGTACAGTTGGATCGCGGTTATGAGCCGATCATAACGCCGCACATCGCGCGCATTGCGCTGTACGAGCGCTCTGGGCACTATCCGTATTATAAGGACAGCCAGTATTCGC
>JAFGJA010000664.1 GCA_016929355.1 Anaerolineae bacterium
ATCACCAGATAATCCACCCACCGGGGAATCTTCTTGCGGGACAGCGCCGCGAGTGGGCCATACAGGACGGAAGCGGTGTTCGGTTTCGGTTCCGTTCTCTGCGCCGCGCCCGCCGTTTGGAGGTTCTGGAGCAGCGTCTCCGGCAGGTCATCCGGCACGCCTGTCCTCATATCTGCATGATGAATATCGGCAAGCCGTGACCACTCTTCCCCCTCGATTAAAATCGGGAGAATCGGTTTATGCTTTCTTTCCGCACAGAGAACTTCACGCTCAACCCATTCCGACTTCGTTGAACGCGGGGACACTAACACAATCAATGCCGTACAATCATCGATTGCCTGTTCAATCGCACGCCACAAAATGTCGCCCGCCGATATATCCGTCTCGTCCATCCACACCTTAAACGCGCGAGCTTCCAGCCGTTTTTTTAGCTGGCGCGCGATCTCGATATCGGTCCGGCTGTAGCTGATGAAAATATGGGCCATCGGGTGGTATCCTATAGGCGATTAAGCGCTGACGCGCCAGTATAGCTCACAACGTCACTCCGCGCCCTCACCACCACAGATCAACCCGCCCCAATGGTTGCTTTCCAGGTCATCCCCAATCGTGATCCAGACTTCGTGGATTCGATTGATTTCGCCAGACCCGTGCAGGTAAACTTCGTGCTCCGTCTCATCGGGCCGCAGCGCCACCGAAGATGTACGCCCCTGGACGCTATCCGCCGCGTTTTTCACATGAAACAGGCTCATCACCGGCTCGGAGCCGCTAAATTCGACCGTCAGCGCAGCGTAACACCGGCCATCATCCTGCACCGGGCCAAGCGCTACCCCCACAATGCGGATCGGCAGTCCGTGCAGCGCCCTGACCGCCGTTGCCGTCGCCTGGGCCGAAGTCTGATCCTTTGCCGGAAACAGCAAGTCCTCGCGTATCCAGCCATAGGTGAAGTTATACCACACAAAATACCAGACCTCGCCGCCGCGCGTCTCTTTAGAATAGACGCGCACCACCGAAGCCGGGGCCACCTGTCCTACCACCATATCCCCGGTCGATGGGCCGGATCGCAGCCGGGCATACGAGTCGTCAGAGGTGTATACCACACCGTATAGAGTTCCATCGCCCCAGGTCGCCGGAGACGTCACGGATGGGATAGGTAAATGCGTCGGTGTCGGTCCAGACGTTGGAGTAGGAGATACGAGTGTTGGGGTAGGCGAAGCAGGCACGGGCGTCGGCGTGTTGGCGGGGAGAATAGGAGACGCAACTAAATCACAATTGCCGCACAACACATTGTAACCCTGGTATTCGCTCTCAGGAACGATTGTTTTGTTTCGGCGCGCAGCTTCCAGATCGCGGGTACTCGTATCGATCACAACCGCTTCACGCGCAACCAACTCCATGCGCTGATTGCCGCATAAGTCAACGATACTGCATTCACCAGTAAAACACGCCACTCGCAATTCATTGATGTCTGGCAAATATTCGACACGCAGGCTCGATCCCCTTGGAATCAACTCCCAATCCGCCCCACGTTCCCCAACCTGTATACGCACATCTAACCGTTCACCACGCTCAATAAAGATTTTGCCAGTTTCCACATGCAAGTAAAGCGTTTCAGCGTCCTTGTGAACTGACACAAATTGGAGCATTGTCGATGGCTCTATGATGGCATACGCTTTAGCATGAAAAATGGCTCTTAACAACGAGCTATTCGATACCAGCAAGTCGCCATCATCAACTTTACTGCGTATCGCAACCGACTCGAACTCCATGTTTTCGAGTACAAAAACAGCATCCTCTCCTTCTAGTATTTCGAGAAAGGGATTTTCATCATCAGTCAGCGCCCTTACTGGGGGAATTGGGGACGGAGTGAGGGAGACTCCGACGGTAGGCGGTTGCGTCTTTTCAGGGATTATTATTGAAGTTTCAATAGTTGGTACGCTTGGAGTGCCATCTGGATCACGATTAAGTAACGCTAATACACCCATTCCTACAAGCACAAGCATAATCATTAGCAATATTCCAACCACCTGAAGTATTGGTTGCTGATTCACGCTTAGAGTTTTGGGAACTTGGGGTTCATCTCCACCTAATCTCTTGATCAAACGTTCGATGTCTTGCTTAAAATCGGGATCATTGCGCACCTTACAAGCATTCAAGTTAAGCAATGGGAGCAAAGTCGAGGGTAGCAAATCCTTTTGCGGCATATCTGCATCATTCACCAAAACGGGAATCACCTGCATTTGCGAATGCCCCAAAATGTCTAGCTTTTGCAGTCCTCTTTCAACCTCCATTCGCACAAAATCTTCAGGGCTTTCTAGCCGGAGTGTGCCATCATCACCCGTGACAGTGGTCCATGTGCGCCCAATAATGACAAGCATCACATCACATTCGGCTATTTCCTTTTTCAGCCTTTCGGGGAAGTGATCGCCAGGGGGAATATTGCTCGTATCCATGAACACACCATTTAGGCCGAAAATCCGCACCAAATGCTCATAAACACGATCCGTGATCGCCTGTGAATCACTCCGCCGATACGAGATAAAAATGCGCGTCATAGCCACTATCCCCCATCATGACCTAATAAGTTGAATCTCCAGTATAGATCATGACCGGGTAATATCAAAGGAATTCCTCACGATTATTCAACCAAACACCAACCAGCTCTCCGCCCTACTTATCCCGCGTCAGTGCGAACCCACTCATGAACTGGCGCTGCAACAGCAGGAAGAACACCAGCGGCGGAATTGATGCCACCACGCCCGCCGCCATCAGCAGGCCGAAATCCGTCTCCGTGCCGACGATCACGGCGCGGCGCACGCCCACCTGGATCAACTGGTCCTTCGGGCTGAGTCCCAGGAAGGTCGGCCAGGCGTACTGGTTCCACATACTGATAAACTGGATGACCGCGTGCGCGCCGATCACGTTCCACGACATGGGCAGCAGCACCGCCAGCAAATACTGGATCGCGTTCGCGCCGTCAAGCTGCGCGGCTTCCAGCAGTTCGCGGGGGATATTCATGAAGTGCTGCCGGAACAAAAACGTCCCGACCGCGCTCGCCAGAAACGGCATGGTCAGCGCCAGTTGGGGCGTGTCCTTGATCCA
>JAFGJA010000665.1 GCA_016929355.1 Anaerolineae bacterium
ACTTATTTGAGCTGGTGGAACACGCCTGGGCCAGCAGTCAGGCATCGGCGTCGCTCATCCGGTATATCACGCTGCCGGATGTGGGCGAATGTCTGCTGTACAGCACGCAAGTTGACATGGGCTTGATCCTGAGCATGATCTTTAACGCGGCGACCTCGGTCCGCACCATCCGGCGACAGGCGCGCCGTTTGAGCGAATCGTTGGAACTGGTTCCCGAAGAAACCGACTCCCCCGCCGCCGAAACGCTGCCCAGCCGCCCTACCGATCTGGTCCGGCCCAAAGGCTGGGATGAGGCAGTCCAGAAGTTAGAAGCGCTGACCAGTAATGAGCGGGGCGCAGATGCTAGCATCCCGGTGCGGCCTGAGCGTGAAAAAGATGTGGTCTACACGGCGTATACGTGCTTGTGGCTTCCGGCTGATCCGACGCTGGAACTGCTCGACGATCTGGCGGAAGGACTCGCCGTCTGGATCGAGGACATCGCCGCCGAAAATGCGTGGAATGTAGATGATCTGACCATTTTCCCGGATTACGTGCTGGTTTCCTTGCGCGCGCCGGAAGACATTTTGCCGGACGACGCGATCATGCATCTGATGGACGAAACGGCGCGTTTGAGCGAAGACTATTTCCCGGAAGCGACCAATGACGGTCCCTTCTGGACGGACGGGTATTATATGGTGTCGCCGCCGCGCGACCTGTCGGATCGGGAGATCGCGCGTTTCATCACGTATCAGCGACAGGCGCAGTTGGGTTAACCTCACCCCCCGGCCCCCTCTCCACGCATAGAGAGGGGGAGTCAAGTAGGCGTAAACGTTTTTTCACGCCCTATACAAATCAAAAGAAGCCAGGATAGACAGATCGCCAACCGCACCGGCTTAACGCCAACTGCGCACCACCTTCCGCCCCCATGATAAGCGGCAAAAGTTGTCCACATTGTACCGCGTGCCTGACGCACGCGCTCCGCGCGTCAGGGGCGAACGCCCCTGGGAAGGCGACAGCCTTCCGCGTCCGGCAGCGCCAGGGACTCGGCTTCTACGGTTCCTACAGCACCGCCGCCAGGCAGATCGCCAGCAGGACAATGCTCAGATACACATTCGAGACTTTGAACACCGTCAGCGCCCGCGCGCCGCTATAATCCGTGATCAACCGCGCCGATTCGCGCAGTAGCCACAGAGTCGCCACCCCTACCGGGAGCAGATAGCCCCACCCCATCGCCGGATCGAGCGCGATCAGCAGGCCAAAGAGCGCCGTCGCCGCCGCGTGCAGCAGCATCCAGAAGACCGCGCGGCGCGGGGAGGCGATCACCGGCAGCATGGGCACATTGGCGCGCGCGTAGTCGGTGCGATAGGCTAACGCCAGACTCCAGAAATGGGTCGGGGACCACGTAAACAGCAGCAGCGAGAGCAAAATCACGCCGGGATCAGCCCAATCACCCGTCGCCGCGCCGCCGCTCAACACGGCTGCACTCCCCGCCGCGCCCCCGATCACGACATTGAGCACGCTGCGCGGTTTGAGCCAGATCGTGTAAACGCCCACATAAATGAACGCGCCCGCCGCCAACCAGATCACCAGCGCCGGATTCCCCGCCAGCCATGCGATTCCACTCGCGGCAACGATCATGGCAGTGGCAGCGACCAGCACCACGCGCGGATGCACCGTGCCTTCAACCAACGGGCGGCGGCGCGTGCGTTTCATAACGTGGTCTTTATGACGCTCAATGTATTGGTTCAGCGCCGATGCCCCCGACGCTGACAACCCACCGGTTAACATCAATAATCCCAGATCACCCAGAGTCGGTATTCCGGCGCTGCCCAACATCGCGCCGCCCAGCGCAGCGAACAAAAGCAGCATCACCACCCGCGCTTTGAACAACACAAGCAAGGTTGTGATCCAGTTGCGCGCAGTCCGGCGCGGGATAGACGTAACAATCGGCGTGGCAGTGGTCATAACCTCTCCTGATCAGTCTGTGCAAATATCATCGGGCATATTATAAGCATTTGATCAGCAAACGCCGCGCGAATTTACATATTTCTAATCATAAAAAACCATCTAATAGGTTTATTTGAAGCGCCCCACCCCATACCACAATTTGCGGTATACTCGGCGGCTGTGATTTTTTGCGCATTCATACCTATCATGCCGAGGAGTCCTCATGCTGCCACATCACCAACAAACGATTGACCGCGTGACCGCTCATTTTAAAGATAATCCCGATTTTCTCGCCCTGATCATTGGCGGATCGCTTGCAAAAAACTGGCACACGCCCGATTCGGATGTCGATATTATGTTGATCGCCACTGACGCAGAATACGCACGCCGCCTGCCAACGAACGAATTGACCTACTTCACCACCGAGTTTTGCGACTATGAAGGTGGTTACGTCGATGGCAAAATTCTGGATATGGCCTTTCTGCACGATGTCGCCGCACGCGGCAGCGAACCCGCCCGATCCGCGTTTGTCGGCGCGTGGATCGCTGTCTCGCGGATTGAGGGATTGGAAGACTTACTGGCGCAAATCACCACGTATCCTGAAACGACACACATTCACAAACTGCAATCATTCTATGCCCAATTGGAAGCCGCCCATTGGTTTGTGGGCGAGGGTGAAAAACGGGGCAATCGCTACCTGTCCATGCGTTACGCGACAGAAATGGTCCTGTATACCACGCGGCTGATGCTGGCCCATAACCGGATGTTGTACCCATTCCATAAGTGGATGCTAAAAGCGCTCGAACAAGCGCCCGATAAACCGGACGATCTGCTACACCGGATCGAAACGCTGCTGGCTGATCCGAACAAAGCAAACGCCAAAGCGCTGTTTGACTGCGTGACCGGATTTACGGATTGGCCCAAACCGCCCGAAGGCTGGGGCGCGCGCTTCTTGCAGGATGTGGAAACGACGTGGCGCACGGGCGATGTGTATATCGCGGATTGGTAGAGCAGTGATCAGTTTTAAGTTGTAAGTTTTCAGTACGATCCAGAACGATTTTACTCAGAACTGGTTAATGACAACTTGCTTTACACAGTATCAACTAGAGAAAACGCACTGTTGCAGAAAGACGCCATCATGATCGTATATCTTGCGCAAGGCTTTAGTTTTGGTCTCTCGGCGGGGGCCATACCGGGACCACTTCACGCTTATTTAATGTCGCAAACCCTCAAAGGTGGCCTCCGGCGCGCGATTCCGGCAGCGTTTGCGCCGCTTCTCAGCGATGGACCGATCATCATCTTGGTGCTGCTCGTCCTCACGCAGATGCCGGGCAGCATCGTGCGCGCGTTGCAGATCGTCGGCGGCGGCTTCCTGATCTAC
>JAFGJA010000666.1 GCA_016929355.1 Anaerolineae bacterium
ATGCATGATCAATTCCTCGCGGATCAGAATAATGGGCGCGATGGTCTGGCAACCGAAGTCTATTTCAACAGCGAATTCGGCGTGCAAGTGTTGGCCGAATGGCAGAAATGGGCCAATGATGGCGTGTTGTTCTATGGTGGGCGCGAATATTCAGCCAATGACCCGTTCATTGCCGGTGAATTTGCCATGTTAGCGCAGAGTACATCGAGCCTGGGTGGAATTCAAGGAAAAGTCGAATTTGATCTTGGGACCGCTTTCCTGCCCACGCTGGATGGTTATGAGCGCGCCGGGAATAATGTGGTTGGCGGCGGCTGCCTCTGGACGATGGCGGGCAAGTCGGCGGAAGAATATGATGCGGTGTGGCGTTTCTACCAGTACCTTTCGCAGACGGAGCAGTCGATTACCTGGCACAAGGGAACCGGCTATTTCCCGTCCACCCATGCCGCCGTTGAAGCGCTCGAAGCCGAAGGTTGGTTTGATGAGAATCCCAATTTCCGCACCGCTTTTGATCAGATTCTAGCGGGGAATAACACGCCGGCGGCGAGCGGTGTGCTGCTCGGCGATTTCGTGATCATCCGCGATGTGATCGGCGCGGCGATTGAAGATGCGGTGGTGAATGGGGTAGACCCGCAGACCGCATTGGATACCGCCGCCGAAGAATCGAATCAGATATTGAGCGATTACGCGAGTTTGCTTGAATAGCTGCTGCTGCCGATCTGATGAGTTTTGACATGCTGCACGGTGAGCGTGCGGTCATCAAATCCCCCTCTCCAGTGTGGCGGGCGAGGGGGATTTAGGGGGTAAGGCCGCGTGACTCAAACTGCACTTACTAAATTTTTTCTCCCCTAAAATGTGTGGGGAATAATTGGCAAGGACATGACCATTGAGCGCTGTTTTCCCCAACCGGGTATTACCCTATCTATTTTTAGCACCAAGCGTATTGCTGGTTTTAATTTTTTTCATTTATCCTGCCGGACAGAGCATCGAATTGAGCCTCTATCGCGTTAATCGCGTGCGTGATGTCAAGCTCTATGTAGGGTTGGAAAATTTTGAGCGTCTGTACGAATCCGATGCTTACCGGGACTCGCTGATCGTGAGCGGTAAATTTACGGCGGCTGTCGTGATTGCCTCTCTCTCGGTCAGTTTGGCGTTGGCCGTTGGAGCCAGCCAGCCGATCAAGGGTTTTGGCGTCTACCGCACCTTGTTAATCTGGACATACGCGCTCTCGCCCACGGTGGCGGGCGTGATCTGGGCGCTGCTCACCGATCCCGCAATTGGGGTGTTGACCGATTTCCTCGAAGCATTTGGCCTGACGTTCAACTGGCGGCGCGGTGAAACGGATGCGTTGATCTTTTTGACCATGGCTGCATCGTGGAAAATTCTCGGTTACAATATTTTGTTTTTCCTGGCCGGATTAAAAAATATTCCCCGTGACGTGGTAGACGCCGCCGCGCTGGATGGGGCGGGGGCCTGGACACGTTTCTGGCGCATGACGCTGCCCTTGCTGCGCCCGACGATGCTGTTTTTGCTGATTATGAACACGCTCTACGCCAGTTTTGAAACGTTTGGTTTGATCGACATCACGACGCAGGGCGGGCCGGGCCGCGCGACGAATCTCTTGATCTATGAACTGTATCAGGATGGCTTTAAGAGTTCGAGCCGCATTGGGTTGGCGTCGGCGCAGTCGATTGTGCTGCTGGTGATTGTCGCTGTTTTGACCTTAGTGCAATATCGCTTCATTAGCCGGAGAACATTTTACCAATGAGCACCATCACTCAATCCGCTACCACCACCGAAGCGATCCGCGCTGGCGCATGGCGCGCGCGCCTGTATCCGGTCATCATGCATATCATCATGGCCTCAGCAGTTTTTGTCGTGACCTTCCCGCTCATTTACGCGATCATCCTCAGCACGCAGGACGCCGGTTTAGGCTCGCTGCAACCTGGATCGGCTGTGGCCGATAATTTCCACACCGCCTGGGATCGCGCCAATATGGGGCTGTTGATGCGCAACACATTTTTTGTGGCGTTTGGTGTGGCGTTGGGGAAAATCATCCTCAGTATTTTAGGCGCGTATGCGTTGATCTATTTCCGAGTGCGGGGTGGCATGATCATTATGGCGGTGGTGATGCTGACGCACTTACTGCCGCTCCCGGTGCGCATCGTGCCTACCTACGATCTGCTGACCGATCTCGAATGGGTCGATACCTTCAAAGGACTGACGATCCCGTTTTTTGCCAGCGCAACGGGGCTGCTGCTGTTCCAGCAATTTTTCCGCACGGTTCCTACCGATCTCGCTGATGCGGCGCGTGTGGATGGGGCCGGGCCGATCCGTTTTCTGGTTAGCATCCTGATTCCCGTGTCGCGCACGAATATCGGCGCATTGTTCCTGATCGAGTTTGTGTATATGTGGAATCAGTACCTCTGGCCGTTGATCGTGGCGAATTCGGATGACACGCGCCAAGTGCAGATCGGCATCAAGATGCTGGTCGCTACCGACTCGGTGATTGAATGGGGAATTCTCATGGCGGGCGTGTTGATGGTCATCGTTCCGCCGTTGATCGTGTTGCTGCTGCTCCAGCGCAGTCTGATGTCCGGTTTAACGGCCTCAACCGAAGATTTCTAGTGCTCAAACTTGCTTAAAATCTGAAGTTATGCATTTTTTGGTCTTGATCGTTCTTCTGCAAATGAATCCAAGTTGTCAGTTATTAGTTTTCAGCAAACCCTGAACCC
>JAFGJA010000125.1 GCA_016929355.1 Anaerolineae bacterium
GCGACCATGTCGATGCCTTCTTTAAGACCATTGCGTGCTTCTTGATCAAATACGAGTTGCTTGGGCATTGTTACTTTGTCTCCTTAAAAGCAGCTTACGCTTCTTCTACCACTGCCAAAATATCGGATTCCTTCAAAATCAAGACTTTCTGACCGTCTACTTTGATTTCAGTGCCAGCGTATTTTGCATACAGCACTTGATCACCAACGGCCACTTCCATTGCGATCCGGTCCCCGTCATCATCCAAACGACCCGGCCCGGCGGCCAAAACTCTGCCTTGCTGCGGTTTTTCTTTCGCGGTATCAGGCATCACCAACGCACCACCGGCAAATGTTTCTTCACGCTCAATTGGCTCGACGACAACGCGGTCAGCCAACGGACGAAGTTTCAGGCCCATTTTGACCTCCATACTATATCAAAGCATCCCGAAGGGTGTTAGCACTTACACACAAAGAGTGCTAATCTATGCTCCATATTATCAACATCCTCAAGACGTTGTCAAGCATAAATTAGCACTCTCAAGTCACGTTTGCTAACGAATCGCGTTAGAATCGCATATAAAATTTTCGATACTTTATCCAGGCGTCTACGGTGAACTTTCCGCATCAGAAACAGGCTGCTGATTAACCACCACGCCGCAATCCTGCAAACTGCTAATAAAACTCGCTTGCTTTTGAATATTGCCCCGATCCACAGTGATCTGATACCCCTGTTGGAGATATGGCACGGCGCGTTCACACTGGTTCAATGCGATATAGGCTGCGCCAAGCTGCAAAAAATCATCGGGATCATCCGACCCCAATTGGATCGCACGGCCCAGGTTGCTGATCGCGGACCCATAATCACCACTGAATTTCTGCAAACCACCCAAATAGGACAGGCACGGCACGTTATCCGGGTCCACATCCAAACAGCGCAAATAATACTCCTCGGCGCGATCATAAGAACCTGAATTTAAGTGCGCATAGGCTAATTGAAACAAAACCCCGGTATCACGCGCATTCGTTTCCAGCGTCTTGACCAGCAAATCAATCGCTTTATCACCCTGCCCCACCCAGATATAGTTATTGGCGAGTTCCAACGCAATATACGAATCATTGGGGGAATTCAGCAAAGCCGCCTGATACGGTTGCAGCGCATCGGCATAATAACCTTGATCGGAAAATATTTTGCCTTTCGTGCGGAAAATATAGCCAATAGCGACCCCGGCGGTATCCAGTGTGAGCGCATCATCCAGATACCCCAACGCCAGATCATCTTTGCCCAGATCGTGATAAATCTCACCTAAGACCGCATACGCCGGAGCGAAGGTATTATCGAGCGATTTCGCGTGCAACGCGGCAGCGAGTGCCCCACCCAGATCGCCCTGCCAATCAAGGGCCAATGCGCGCACCGCCCAGCCATGCGGCGCTTCGGGATTCGCATTGATCGTTTTTTCCGCAAACATGAGCGCTTCCTTGATCCGCGCCTCATCAGCCCCCAAACTCGAATTGAACACTAGCAGTTGCGTGACACGAAAATACAGGTCAACATCATTGGGATTACCTTCGGCCAACAAACTACACTGTTTAATCGCCTCTTCCATATCACCCTGTTGGTAGGCCGTTTGACAACCGGATCGCGCGACCATGAGATCAGGCGTCGCTGTTGGTGTCGGTTGGGGCGCGACCTGAGTTTGCACCGATTGCGCAATGCCTTCAATTTCTGGCACAACAGCATCGCGTACCGCATCTCGATGCTGAATAATCAACCATCCACCATAGGCAAGACCAGCAGCCAAAACCAACAGAAACAACTTGCGCCCGGAGAAAAGACGTAGTTTGCGGCGGCGGCGGGGTTGGTAGCGCTTCGGAGTCCTTAAATACATAATCGCTCCTTAGCCTGCATCAAATATGTCAATCGGTTCGGCAGCAGGCACTTCAGTTGGAATCGGGGTGGGAATCTGATCAACGGTATATTCATCTTCGTATGTCACACATGACATCAAGCCCTGATTGATGAATCCCTTGATTTTTTCATCCGGATTCATTTGCAGCGCTTCCTGCAACACCGGCCAGGCTTCATCACAACGCGCTAATAAAGCGTGAGACAAGCCGCGAATGTACCAGCATTCAATTTCGTAGCCAAACTGATCAGGGGAAAGGGGAATCGGCTGCAACCCCAATTGGGCGATAACGTCTTCAACCGCTTCCAAGTCTAGCGAATTAACCCCCTGCACCATACTCACTTGATCTGCGCGGCCTATTTGCTCTAAGGCAGCTTGTGCCGCCTGGGATAGTTGCAGACTGGCGCATTGCTCAAACGATTCAATCGATCCTTCATAGTTGCGGCTGGTATATTGGACCATGCCCAACTGCCGCCACGCTTCCGGGTAGTAAGCGTCGAGCTGATTGGCTTGCTCACAGGCTTCTTGCGCCAGCGAGTCTTCACGCATGGTGAAATAGGTTTCGCACTTGCGCGTGTACGCCTTAACGTTTTCCGGCTCCATCACCAAAACCTGATCGTAAGCCGCAATCGCCGCATCGTAGTTATCTTGCGCCTTGTAATAGAGCGCTAACTCAAAATACAGCGCATCAAAACGCGGGTGAATCTGGATCGCACGCTCGTACTGCTGGACGGCAGCGTCAAATTCACCGACAAAAGCCAAGCCAAGCGCCAATGCGCGACGGGCATCCAGACTGTTCGGGTCTTTGACCACCGCTTCATCGGCCTTCTGAAACGCCTGATTCGGACGCCCCGCCCCACGATAGGCCATCGACAGGTAAGCCGAGGCTTCGGCGTAATCCGGCGCGAGTTGTTCCGCCCGTAGCCCATAGCTGATCGCTTCTTCGGAGCGGCCATTTTCTAACAGTGCGAGACACATTAAAGCTTGCGCGCGCGGATGATCCGGCGCAAGGTCGATAGCTTGTTCGGCCACACCCAGCGCTTCCTCGACCCGGAAGGAGTAATTGCGCCCGGCGTAACTGCGATAGACCAACATCCGCCCATATTCAAAGAGAATGTCGATATTATTCGGAGCTAATCGCGCGGCCTCGCCATAGTATTCAATGGCTTTTTCAATATCCCCCACCAGATACGCGCGCTCACCCAACCGCGCCCAGGTCACAGCATCAGGGGTTGCGGTGGGCGCGTCACCAACGCTAGCCAGGACCCAGCTTTGCACATTCTCAAAACGCCAGATCAAAACCAGGATCGCCAGCATCATCGCCAACCAGATGACAAAGATCGTGTTGCCACCACGCCGCCGTGCCTGACGACCAAAGTGCAAATTTGACTTATCGCGCCTGATATACATAGACCACCTCAAAGATACTCGACTACGCACATAAAAAAACCGGCGAGTCTGTGTCCCCCCGGCCAGTCTTCACCCAAAATGTCCCGCACGTCCGCCTGAATCGTAACACGCCACAGGCTGACAGTCAAAGATTATCATGTGCGTTTAATGTTGCACTCAACGCTTGCCCTACGCACAAAAAAAGACCGCATCCCGTTCGATTACTGAACCTGTATATTCAGGTGGGCTGGCCGTCACAGACGGTAAATGTGCCCTTTACAGTGGGTGTTGGTTCGAGATGACACGGGATGCGTCTTCTTAATTGTATTGTATAGGAAATTTCCCTGAACGCAACCGATTTTCACGCAACTTTCAGGCGTCACTTACACAATTGGCGGCGTCCAACCCTGCCAGCCGCGTGCCTGCCACGCCGCATAAAGCGCTACCGATCCCGCCGTAGCCACATTCAGACTGTCCACATGACCACGCATCGGAATTGTGAGGCGGAGATCGCACGTTTCACGGACCAGGCGGCGCAGCCCTTCGCCTTCGCTGCCCAAGACCAACCCAAGCGGCATATTCAAATCCAGCTTATCAATCGTTTGCGCGTCAGGGCTAACGTCCAGACCGACCAACCAGACATTCTCTTCCTTCAAGCGGCGCATGGCTGTCACCAGATTGGTGACAATCGCCACATTTAAGTGTTCCACTGCGCCCGAAGATGCGCTCACAACTGCCGGGGTCACATCCACGCCGCGCCGTTCCTGCAAGACAATGCCATGGACGCCAACAGAATCCGCTACCCGCAGCAGCGCCCCCACATTCTGCGGGTCTTTCAGCAGGTCCAGGACCAGAATAAAGGGGGCCTCGCCGCGATCTTTGGCCGTTTGCAGAATCCTATCCAGATCAACATAGGGATACTCACCCGCGCGCAGCGCAACCCCCTGGTGATTGGCATCTTTGGAGAGATCATCAATCACGCGGCGTGGCACACGGCGAACGCTAACATTGCGCTGTTTAGCGGCAGTGCCGATGGTTTCGATCACCCCTTTTTCGTCAACCCCTTCCGCGATCAAAACTTGCTCAAACGTCCGCCGTCCAGCGCGCAGACTCTCTAACACGGGCCACCGCCCGTACAAATAATATCCCATAGTATTTTCATCCTTAGAAATCAATTGGGGCGCAGGCAGATTGTCTCGCGCCATACGCCCCGTATTCTATCAAGTTAGCTGTGTATGATCAGCATCACGCGCGATTAATTGGTGCGCCAGACCGTACCATCGGGGCGATCTTCCAATGTAACACCTAAGGCGGTCAGTTCGTCACGAATCTGGTCGGATTTAGCGAAATCCTTCGCAGCGCGCGCCTGCGCCCGCAGATCGATCAACAACCGGATCAAACCTGCTTCGCGTTCGGCGTTAGCGGCTCCGGCGGCGGCGTTATCATCCGGTACGATGCCCAACACATCACCGCCCAACTCACGGTAGATGTTATCAATCGCTGCGAGGACCGACTTGCTGACGGTTTGCTCACTGTTGAGCAGGATATTGACCTCGCGTGTCAGTTCATGCAAAGCCGCCATCCCGCCCGGCGCGTTAAAATCGTCATCCATCGCCGTGACAAAATCTTGCCTGGTTTTGTCGAGCGTCGCCAGGAACGCATTCCCGGCTTCACCTTCCGGCGCATGGCGCATCGTTTCGCGCACCAGCCGCACCGCGCTGTAAATGCGTTCCCAACCCTTATGGGCGCTGTCCAGTGAGTCTTCACTGAACACAATCGGGTTGCGGTAATGGCTGGTAATAATAAACGTCCGCAACACTTCGGGGCGATGCATTTTCAGCGCGTCCTTGAGCGTGTAGAAATTGCCGAGACTCTTGGACATCTTGACCGGCACGCCGAATTCATCCGGGACAAGCAGCGTCCCGACCAGCATCCAGTAACGCGCAAAATCGACGCCGTTGGCGGCTTCGCTCTGCGCAATTTCGCATTCGTTATGCGGGAAAATATTGTCTACACCGCCGCCGTGAATGTCGAACGTATCGCCGAGATATTTCTGTGACATGGCGGAGCATTCAATGTGCCAACCCGGATAACCAACGCCCCAGGGACTATCCCAGCGCAAAATGTGTTCCGGTTCCGCGATCTTCCACAGCGCGAAATCTTCAGGATTGCGTTTGTCGCTGCGTACATCTCCGCGCGATCCGGCTTCCTGATCTTCCAAACGGCGATTCGAGAGTTTGCCATACCCATCGAAGCTGCGCACGTCAAAATAAACGTTGCCATCATCCGACACATACGCATTGCCTTTTTCCAGCAGCGTTTCGATCATTTTGATCTGTTCGGGAACATGCGCGCTCGCGCGCGGGCTGATGTCAGGCCGGGTCACGCCGAGCGCATCCATATCCTCAAAGTAGCTGCGCGCATAGGTTTCGACGATCTGCATCGGACCCGCTTCCGCCTGCCGCGCCTTTTTGAGGATGCGATCCTCGCCGGAGTCGAGCAAATGCCCCACATCGGTCAGATTTTGCACATACAGCACATCATAGCCACTGTAGCGCAGGTAACGCACGACAATATCGAACGAGAGATAGGTTTTCGCATGGCCGATATGCGCGTGATCATACACTGTCGGGCCACACACATACATATTGACCTTGCCCTCGTGCATCGGTTCAAACGGTACTTTCTCACGATTCAAGACATTGTAGATTTGTAGTGCCATCGCCCGTTCCTTATTGTGTGATTCGAGTCAGGTTTCAGCCAGCATCGGTATGATGCCATATCTCACGCTAGATTGTAGCGCAAAGTGAGGGAGGCGTTAAGGGTTAGGACCGGGTACAATGCGGAAACTCACTTATTTTGCACCGAGGAGCTTATGCATTTATGACTACATTATGGATTAAACATGCTGATATTGTAACGCTGGACGATCAGGGCACAATTTTGCGCGATACCGATCTATTGATCGAAGGTGATCGCATTACGAAGATCGGCGATGTCCCCGCCGCTACGCAAGCTGACGAAATCATCGACGCTACCGGAAAAATCGCTATGCCCGGCTTCTTTAATGCCCACTGCCACTCTCCCATGACGTTCGAGCGCGGTTGGGCCGAAGATTTGCCATTCCCACGTTGGCTCAATGAAAAAATATGGGTAGCGGAAAGCGCGCTCACCCCTGATGATGTGTACTGGGGCGCAGCCTTAGCCGCCTGCGAAATGATCCGGTGTGGCACAGTAGGCTACAACGATCACTAC
>JAFGJA010000667.1 GCA_016929355.1 Anaerolineae bacterium
CGCTAGCAACCGCTCCCCGACCAGATAGACGCCATGAAGCATACCCCAGAGAACCATCGTCCAGCCGGGACCATGCCACAAACCGCTCACAAACATGGTCAACAGGGGCGGGAAAATGGCGTTCGCCATATTGGTCCGGCTTGGATTGCGGCGCAGCAGCGCGCGGCTGGCCGGATAATACACGTAATCGCGCAGCCAGTTGGAGAGCGTGATATGCCAGCGATTCCAGAATTCGGAGAGATTGCGCGCCGTATAGGGCAGATTGAAGTTGCGCGACAGTTCGATCCCGAACAGGCCGCTTACGCCGCGCGCCACACTCGTATACCCGGCAAAGTCGTTATACAGCGCGAACCCGTACACGATCAAAAAACCGATCAACTGGAACGCGGAGAATGACGCGGGTTTGTTCCACAAATCCGCCGGGAAGGTGCGGAACAGCGTATCCGCGATGACCGCTTTGCGCACCACCCCGATCACGATCAGGGCGAAACTGCGCGACATGACATCATTATCGACGATGCGTTGTTCGGCTAATTTGGGCATAAAGCTGCGCGCGCGTTCAATCGGCCCGGCTAACAATTTGGGGAAGTAGGCCATGTACACGCCAAAATCGATCAACCCGTTCAATCCGGCAGGCGGATCGGCCTGACCGCGCGAAATATCCAGCAGATATGAGATCACCGTGACGACATAAAACGACATACCCACCGGCAGCAGCAGATCAATCGTGCCCAGGCCCGTATCCGCGCTCCACTCGCTGAGTTGGGCGCGCAGGTCCGGCACGAAGAAATCCTCGTATTTGAAGAAGGCCAGCGCCGCGAGGTTCACACCGATGCCCGCCCACAACACGGCGCGGTTGACCTGGGGCCGCCCCTTGTAATTATCCGGCGTTGGCTTGCGGATGTATCCCGCCAGCGCAAAATTGACCAGCGTCAGCCCGGCCAGCATCGCCGCGTAAAACCAGGACCACGTCACGTAAAACGCATACGACATCACCAGCAGCAGCCAATTTTGCTGGCGGCGCGGCAGGATGTAATACATGATCAGCGTGACGATCAGAAATCCGGCAAAATTCAGTGACGTAATATTCATAAAATTCTCAATCCGTCCTAACCACTCAAACGGCGCACCGGGAGCCGAGTCTAGCGTGTCGGTTAGCTGGCGGCAAGCCCCAATCTGCGGCGACCTATTCCCTCGGCCCCCTCGCCACACAATGGAGAGGGGAAGTCAGGTTGTGCAGGATTCCCCCTCTCCATACCGAGGCGCTTGTACGAAGCGTTCGAAGAGGGGAAAGGTTTCTGAGCAGAGGCTCGACTCCCCCTTTCTCCATCTCGCATGGGGAAAGGGAGCTGGGGGAATAGGGGCCGATTTTTAAGAATCGAACCTGATCGCATCCTTAAATTGACATGATTTGAGCGTCGCTATACGCCCCTATTTCGCCCCGAACACCAGATCGCCCTGCACCACCGCGCGCCCGATCTGTTCGCCTAACCATGCGCTGAAAATTGCCGCGCCGTTTTGCTTCAGATGTACATTATCATGCCAGCCATCCGCCGGGATCATGTCGAGCGCAGTAGATTCCCAATACGGGACATGGTGCGCAGCAGCAAACTCATGAATCGACGCGACAAAGTTCGCATGATTGGCCGGGCCATCGGGATATTGGGCGATCAAAGTCGGCGGCAGGGGCATTTCCACCAACAGCACTTGCGTCGAACCGCCATTCGCCCAATCCAGCGCGGCGATCTGTTCCAGTCCGGCCCAGTGATAGGGCCAGGTAGGGTAATCGGTCAGGTAAGTGGGCATGGGTGGATCGGGATCGACATCGGTGAACGGACCAAAGCCGGTATGCGACAGCGCATCCAGATCGCCAATCGGACTCACAAAGTCCGGCGAGGTCCAACCCCGCAGCGCCAGATAGCGCCGGTAAGCCAGCGAGTGATCGATCAACCACCCTTCCAGGCTCGAATTCCCTAATTTGTAGCGTATCCAGGGCGAACTGAGCACGATTTGCATCCCGGTATTTTTTTCGGCTAAGGCGCGCGGCATAAAGCCAAACACGAGCAGTTTAGGTTGGTAATCCTGCACGAGCACCTCAGCCAACGCCCCCGCCGGGGCCGCCGTTATGCCCTGCACGCCGAAGTTGTAACAGGTAATCTCCGCGCCGG
This sequence comes from Anaerolineae bacterium, assembly GCA_016929355.1. Classification (GTDB taxonomy): domain Bacteria; phylum Chloroflexota; class Anaerolineae; order Aggregatilineales; family Aggregatilineaceae; genus JAFGJA01. Next base: position 2,169 of record JAFGJA010000667.1, read on the forward strand.
TCTGCGCGCGATATTCCGCCTCAATGATCGCCGGATCAATGCTGCGATACACGACGGAACTCCCCATGAAAATGCAGTCGATCTCGCCCTCTTGAATCCGCAAATAATCCAGATCGCCAAATTTGGCATCCAGCAGCAGATGCGAACTGCCGATCACGGTGGGAATCCGCGAAGCGACAAAGGGTTGGCGCGCCGCCCATTCCAGGCCCGCGACCAGCGTGATCAGGATCACGAGGCCCAACAGCCCGGTGCGCCCATACTGGCGCGTGAGGCGCAGCGTCGCAAACCAGGTGCGCGGTTGCGCAGTTTCATCGTATATCTGATTGTTTTGTTCCGTCACACGACTCCTACCCAAACCAAGCCACTAACATGAAAACTACTCGCTCTCCAGATTAATCTCGCCTTGCGCCACCGCCTGCCCGATCTGCTCACCGAGCCACTGGCTAAACAACTGCGTTCCTGCCGGATTCAAGTGGCTAAAATCGGCCCAATTCGCATCATCCAGCAGAAAATCAAGGTCGTCAGCCGTCCAGAAGGGCACGCCCGCCGCGTCTGCATGGGCGCGCAGTTGGGCCAGCATATCCGCGTAATCGGTGGCTCGTTCGGGATACCCGGCTTTGGTGATCGGGTGTTCGGGGAAAATCACCACTACGATCTGCGTCCGTTCCCGAAATTCGAGCAGGCGATCAAAGGTCGCCAAGCCCGCCGGTTGGAGCGCGTAATCCAGACCCGGTATCGAATCGCGGCGCGCTACCGCCAATTCCCGCGAGATCGCGGTACGCAAGGGCATGTGCCCATCCCCCCGCGCCAGATCGCGTTCTGCCGTGCGGCGCTGATTCCAGGTAAACTGTTCACCAAAAAGTTGATTGCCCACCATCACCCCGTACCCATACGCCAATGAGTGATCGGCCAGCCAGCCGGTGATCGAAAAATCACCCAACCGGTAATCGATCCAGGGCAAGCCATCAATCGGCGACGGGTCTTGCCGGTTCAACATACGGGGCAGCACGCCAAACACGATCAAATCCGGCGGGGTATCCTGCGTGAAAACATCAGCCAGAATCAACCCGGCGGTTTCCCGGCCCCCGTTCAAACCGAAGTTAAAACAATCCAAGGCTGTACCGGTCTGCGCCTGATATGCCCGCTCCAACCTAACCGGATTCAACCCGTGATGAACTACTGAACTGCCGAGAAACAGGCAATCCGGGGTGTCTGCGCCGGTTTCGCCGGTCTGGGCTGGCTGCGCACGCTGATCCAGCCACGCTTCATACAGATGCAGCTTGACCTCAAATACCGTATGCGAACTGCCCACGCCCGGCGCAGGCAGCCGCGCCTGAATCGCGGATTGGCGCGCGGCAGTTTCCAGGCCAACTGCCAACACGATCAGAATCACCAGCGCCAGTAGAATCGTGCGTCCAAAGGGACGGGTGAGGCGCAGAGTGCGAGGTAGCGCCAAACGCGGTGTCTTATCAGGTGGACTACTCGGCATCAGATGCCACCTGATCA
>JAFGJA010000015.1 GCA_016929355.1 Anaerolineae bacterium
GGTGTTTGTTTGCCGGTAGCGATATAAAAATTCCGCCACCGCAAAATCAATTTCTTCGTCAATATCCCACGCTTCCAGGCGATCAATCTCGAACATCAGGGGGCGCTCACCGATGCGATTGTGTTTGCGCAGCAGAATATCGCGGGTGAATAGATACAGATTCGAATTTTCTTCCATGACCGGTGGCAAGTCCTGCGTCCGTAACAGGATGGCCGGATTATGATTGACCGGCAGCGTGAGTTGATCCCAGAGCCGGGTTTGCCAGCGCGTCACGCCAAACAGCGAATCGTAGATCGGATACGCCTCTAAAAACTGCGCAATCGCGCGTTTGATCGTATCCACTTTGAGCAGGGGATTAGTCGCGTGCGTTTGCAGGTAAAAATCCGAGGCAACCTGCGCCGTATCGTGCAGCAGCACATCATTCATGGGAATTGTCCCCGCGCGCAAATGTGCCGGACGGTCAATCACCTGCACATGGGGAAACGCCGCCGCAATATCCGCTTGCAAAAGGGGGCTGTCCGTATCCACCAGAATCGTCGTGATGGGATCGCACTGCGACAGCGTCGTCAGGATATAATGATACAACGGTTGGCCGTTAAACAGCCGGTAATTTTTGCCGGGAACGCGCTCGCTCTGATGGCGCATCGGGACCAGGGCGGTAATGGTGGGCGGAGTTATCATGACGCTTCCCCTCTACACAATCTTGCGGAAAACAGCCGTGCGCCAGCCTGCACCTACAAACACCAACTGCTCATGCTGGCGCAGTTCTTCATCGACAAAGCGCGTGACTTCGGGCCAATCGTCGGCCTGATAATCATCCAGAATCAAGTAGCCACCGCGTTCCACCGTATCCAGATACAACTCGCAATCCATCTTCACCCCGGCATACGAGTGATCGCCATCCACAACCATCACGTCAACCGGAGCCTGATGGACGCGCGCAATGGCGGCGTCGTCGGTGCTGTAATGTGGAATCAGATCGACCTGGGCGGGCGGGACGCCGAGCGTTTGCAGATTCTCGCGCAAAATGCGCTCATTAACGGGCTGATCGGTGATGATGTCGCGCAAGCCCTGCTGGTAATAGCCGGTGAGCGGGTCGATCAGCGTCAACTGAATCGTTTCAAAGTAGTCGCGGTTGAGGTCGTAGAGCAACCCGGCTCCCAAACCAAACAACGTCCCAATTTCCAGGATGCGGATCGTCGTGGTGGGCACACTGCGCACAATTAAGGCGCGCAGCAGAATATCCTGCACATTGGTTGCCAGCCGCCCCCGGCACATATTCTCCGCCGTATTGATGCGGTTGACCATGTAAGCGAGGGGTTGGCGCGTCAATTTGAACCCTAATTTTTTGCTCCACTCGTTGGTAAACGTCTGCATATCTTGTTCAGTCAAGCCCCGGCTGAAATGCGCGTAACTCCGTTTGGTGAGCGCGCCGCTCGCCACCAGATCGAGTTTGAGTTCCTGCTGCGCCGCTTTCATCTGGTCCGCTACCTGATCTTCAAGTTGGGCGACCTGTTGGGCGAGTTCGTTCTCAAAATGCGTGACCTGCTGCGCGATCTGCTCCTCAAGCTGCGTGACATGGTGCGTCAGGGCAGCAAATTCGGGCGATAAAGCCGCCGGAGGTTGGGTGGCGAACTGGTTGAGGACCAAATCCAGGTCCATGAAGGAAAACAATTGCAAAGCAGATTGGGCATTACAGTTGGTGACGGTCACGCCCGTGCCCTGGATCACCGCCTGCACCGCCTGCCAGGATGCGCGGTGGGTGGGCGCAGCCGGATCGGGGTTGGGGACAGGAAAACGATCCCCGATCTGTTGGTAGTCATCGAAGAAGTAATTCGGATTCTGCGCGGGCGTGCGGGTCATCTCTAGCAGGGGGTCATCACTCGAAGGCCCATCAACCGTCGCTGTGCCGTTGATGCGATCCATGTAATTCAGGTCAATGCCCAGCAGGTACAGGTCCGTATAACCGAGGTACACGCCCCACAATACCGCATGTCCACCTGTCGTGATCGGCTGCGCTTGCAAGAGCGGTTGGTAGGTTTGCTCCTGCTCCAAGAAAAACACGGCGGGATGACCGCGTAATACCGGATAGCGTTCGAGGATGGCTTCGCGCAGGAAAAACAACCGGATGCCATTCTGCGCGCGTTCTTGGATCAGCCGGTAGATGGCATCCGCATGGGACAGCATAACGACGGTATCCATGCAGCAATAATACGTCGGATACCAGCCGATGCGATCCCAATGGCGATACGCGGCATTCATCCCCACTGTATCGAACGAATCAAGACGGTGAAAGTCAAAATCGCGCAGCGAGGGGCCATTGCCAACGATCAACAGGCGCGTATCATGAGCAAAACGCAGCGTTTGCCGCCGCGCCTGCGCCGCGAGTTGGTCGAGATATTGGATATGGTGGCCCAACGCCGCCAAGCGAGTCTGTAACGTCTGGTACTGCGCCGCGAAGTGCGGCATCTGCTGCGCGATCTGGCCCTCAAGCCGGGTCATTTGCTGCGTCAATTGGCCCTCAAGCTGCGTTACGCGCGATGTGACCTGGGTGGCGAGTTGGGTCGATTGGTCCGCAATGCGCTTCTCAAGGTGCGTCATCTGGCGCGACAGGTGCGCAAATTCCGGCAAAGTGGTAAGCGGCGGCGGCGCGTCCAGTTGATCCAGCACAACATCCAGGTCCATGACCGGAAAGATGCGCAAAGCCGATTGGGGATTGCAGTTTGTGATCGAGATATTGGTGTCTTGCAAGATCGTTTGCACTTCATGCCAGGACGCCATCTGCACCGGCGAATCGGGATTGGGGTTGGGCAGATGGTAGCGATCCCCGGCCTGCTGGTAATCGTCAAAAAAGTAGTTGGGATTATGGTCGGGCGTTTGCGTGATTTCCAGCACGGAACCTTCGATCAACGCGGCATCGTCGATGACTTCGACGTAGTTCAGGTCAATGCCCAGCAGGTACAATTCCGTATAGCCCAAATACACGCCCCACAATGCCGATTGCCCCCCGGTAGTGATACGGCGCGCCTGCAACACCGGCTGATACTCCCGCTCGTATTCGAGGAACAGCACCGCCGGATGTTCCAGCAAGGAGGGATAGCGTTCCAGGATCGTTTCCCGCAAAAAGAATAACCGGATGCCGTTCTGGTCCTGCTCTTGAATCAGCCGGTAAATTTCGTCCGCGTGGGACATGATCACCGTCGTGTCCATGCAGCAATAATACGTTGGATACCAATCAATGCGATCCCAATGGCGATACGCCGCATTCATCCCCAGGGTGTCAAATCCACTGAGGCGGTGGAAGTCAAAATCGCGCAGCGAGGGGCCATTCCCCAGAATAAACAAGTGGGTATCATGCCGGAAACGGAGCGTCTGCCGCCGGGCCTGGGCCGAATACCGCTCGACAAATTGCAGATGTTTGTTCAGCAGAGACAGACTCGCCTGGGTAGCGTGCCGGTGCGCTTCAAATTGTTTTTTTTGTTGGACCACCTGCGCATCGAGATCGATGATCTGGCCGGATGACTGCTCCCTGATCTGCCGGTCCTGGCGTTTGAGCCGGGATAATTCATCCGTGATCGTTGTGATCTCCGTTTGCAGCGTATCGACGTTGGTGAAATTGAGATCGGCGCGCTGCCCAATGCGGGTCATGTTCTGGTAAATGCCGATCACCGCGTTCCCGACCAACGCTAACCCCAACAACGCGCTCACCAGACCCAATGGCAACGCCAGCGCGGGCAGGGCAAAAGCGAGGCCCGCACACAGGACAATCGCCAACGCTAACGCACCCGGCGGCCCGGCGTAATAGGTCATGATGCGGGTTAAACGATTACGCCAAAAACCTTTACTCACAGAGGCAGTCTCCTTTAAGGGGGGTAATGGGTCTTGCGCCGGGGGAGGATCGTCATGGGCGGCCCGATCAGCAGGGGTGCTCCGGCGCTGGCTGGCGGCTTTAAGCAGCACATCCTGAAACCTCTGCCGGGTGCGGTGGCAATTGCGCTGTTCACATACAAAGTCGTGCGCGGCCAGCGCCAACGTCCGGCAGCGTTCCGGCGCGGTGGCGAGTTCCCGAATGGTTTCCGCCAACTGCTCAACGCCCTGGGTGCTGACCACAACCGCCGCTTCGGACGCGCGCAAGTAGTCGATAGTGTGAATAGCAAGCGGCCCGTAGGCTAAAAGCACCGCGCCACTCGCCATACATTCCGGCAGTTTGTTCGCCATCGAGAGCCGGGTATAACGAATAGATACCTCGTCAAAGTTATAGGCGATCACCATCGCATCGGCGCTGGTCAGCAAGCGCTGATAGTCTGGCAGCGCGGGTTCGGAATCATAAACCGCCACGCCCCGCAAGCCCTGCACCGCCGGTAGCACATTGGCTTTCCAGTAGGGCATGGTATAGATTTCAAACCGGCAAGCGACTGTATCCTGCAACCGATCCACCGCCTGCGCGATTTCAACCACGCTAGTATAGGTCATGTCCTCGGCCAACCCGCCCATATACCGGATGGTAAACGTTTCCGCACCATACGCGCGCTGCTGGATCATCGCGCGGGTCGGCCAATGATCGGGCGTGATACAGTTCGCAACGGGAACAAAGGTCAGCCCATAACGCCGTTCATATTCCGCCGCCATCTTGGTACTGATGCTCAACCGCCCGTCCGCTTGAGCAAGCAAATGGCGCAGCGCGTGATCGGCTGACGCATAAGCCGCCGCGTCTTGATAACGCAAGCGCTCGATCCAATCATCCATGATGTGCATGACCAACGGCACATGAAGCTGATCGATTAGAAATTGCACCAGTTGGTCAAACTGCGGCGTTTCCACCACAGGCCGGTAATAGATCACCGCCGGGTTGAAGGATTGGCAGGCGCAGCGAATGTCCGCCAAAGGCATGATCTGCTGCGTTTGTGATGCCGGGACATACAACCCGACTTCATCGCCCACCGCAAAGACTTGCAAGAGATCGCCCGGCGGAAAATCAGCGAACAGCGTCGATTTGAGCTGCCCCGTTGCCGAAAGGCTGTCCATCGCGGTCATATCAATGATCAACGTGCGCGGCAATGTTTCGGTACGTGGCTGGTCGGGTCGGGACGATACACAGTCTAATTCATGTTGCAAATCGCCGCGCCGAAACACCTCCAATTGGCCCCCCACCGTGCAATTCACAATCTCGCGTCCATCCGCCGCGAACGCCTCGCGCGCCAGGAGATAGACCTCCTCCATTTTGGCAACGTCGGCGGCTTGCCATTTTTTTCCCTTAAAATAGGTGGGATCAAAATGGTTTTCGTCGTCGGTTGTTTGGTCAATGATCGCGCCTTCGACCACGCCGGGCGGTTGGACATAGCTGTGATCAAACCCGATCAGCACGACCTTACGATAGCCCAAGCCATAGGCCAACTGCATATTAAAAAAGGAAACGGTGTGCCGCCAGGACATATTCTCGAATATATCGGTGCTGAACTGGCGATGCCCGGTGGCGTTGACGAAATAGGTACGTTCATCCGGCTGGATGCAATAGGCTAACCAACACGGCACAATCTTAGCAACACCCTCAAGCCGGTTGATCATGGCGCTGCTTTGTTCGGCCACGAGATAATTCACCACCGTGAAGTAGGTCGCGTGCTTCAGCAATTCCTCACTGAGAAACGCATTATTGGAGATGATGACATCATGCCCCGCCAGCAGCGCGAGATCGGTGGCTTGCAGGCTCGGCCCATTCCCCACAATGACACACGTATCATGCTGGCGCGATTGCATCCGGCCTTGCAGAAACACCCGCGAACGCGCGATCTGCTGCTGGAGCCAATTTTCCGCAATGGCCCACTGCCGGGAACCTACCGTAAAGGTGCTGTGATCCGCCGGGGCGATCTTGCCCACTGGAACAGGCTGTACGGGGGCGGCTGGCGCGATCCCCAAACGCTGCATTTCCTGCCACGTATCCCGGTAACTCCGCTCACGCGCGTGATCCTGCAAGACACGGTAGGCGTCGTAATCGGTGTTATACGCGCGGAGGAGTTGGCGATAGGTGCGAACCACTGCGGCCTCGTTGGTCAAGTCATGCGTGGCCGCCTGGGTCATGATCCCATCATACCCTTCGACCAGATACTCCGCGTAGCTGCGCAGCCAGACATGGTTTACATAGCCAAAATGCGTTTTGACCAACGCGCAGATTTCGGCATAGGATTTATCGCGCTGTCCGTATGTTTTATTGTCCAGATGATACCGCGCGACAGCTAACTGCTCATCGAGATACGCAACCGTAATCCCGGCCTTGACGCAGCGAATCCAGTAATCGTAATCCAGCGCAAAATGGAGGTCGGCGCGCAGCAAACCCACCCGTTGCATAGCGGCCCGCTTGATGAATACGGCGGGCTGGATCAATCCGACCTGATAGTGAAGCGTCCAGGGGAGCGTGTCCGGCGCATCATTGACAAACGCATTCCGCAGCCACACCCCGTTTTCATCCACATACACCGCGTTGCCGTAGACCATATCCGGCGCGTCCGGTTGCTGAAAACGCGCGACTACACGCGCGAACACGTCAGGGGTTGCGTAATAATCATCCGAATTGATCCAGGCAATAATATCACCGGCGGCGCGCTGCATCCCTTGATTGATCGCGTCCGATTGTCCGGTATCCGCTTCTGCGATCAACGTCACATGCGGGAACGAGGCGGCTAATTCACGGCTGCCATCGGTTGATCCCGGATCACAAACAAAATGTTCAAGCGGTGGATACGTTTGATCACGCACCGAGGCCAAACACGTCGCTAAAAACGTGGCCTGATTCAAACTCGGTGTAATGACTGAGATCGTAAGTTGTTGTTCGGGTGGGTATTCAGTCACAGTGATTCTCTGGGAACACATTGCCCCGCATCTGACATGCCATGCGTTGTCTTTGGGTAAGACACGCGCGCATTATAGCACGCGCAGTGGGGGAGATGCTACCTTGCGGCTCAGATCGTAAGCAGTACACCCCATTACAGAATGGGCCGTTTA
>JAFGJA010000668.1 GCA_016929355.1 Anaerolineae bacterium
GTAGGGGCGAACGCGAACCTGCGGTTCGTCATGTGTTCGCCCTGGGCCGACACGTTGGTCGGCCCCTACATGAGGCGTTTTTGAATTGTTTTCTCCATTATGTGAACTTGAGGAGTAATGGTCTTATGAGTTTTCCAGCAGATTTTGTATGGGGTGCGGCGGCAGCCTCCTATCAGATTGAGGGCGGTTGGCAGGCTGATGGCAAGGGGCTTTCGGTTTGGGATGTGTTCGCCCACCGGCCCGATACGATCTACAACGGTGATACGGGCGATGTTGCCTGTGATCACTACCACCGCTATCAGGATGATGTCGCGCTGATGCAGGAGATCGGCTTGCAAGCCTACCGTTTTTCGCTCTCGTGGCCGCGTATCCTCCCGGAAGGGACCGGCGCGATCAATCCCGCCGGACTGGATTTTTACGATAAGCTGGTCGATACGCTGCTGGCGGCGCATATCCAACCCTATGCGACGCTGTTTCACTGGGATTTGCCGTATGCGCTGTATCTGCGCGGCGGTTGGAAAAACCGGGATATAGCGGATTGGTTCGCAGATTACACCACCATTGTCGTAGAAAAATTAGGGGATCGCGTCAAACATTGGATGCCGCTCAATGAGCCAGTCGTCTTTTTGCTGATCGGACACCGCGAAGGCCGCCATGCCCCCGGCGATAAGGTATGCGATCAGGATTTTGTATACATGATGCACAACATGTTTTTGACGCACGGCAAAGCGGTTCAGGCGATCCGGGCGGCATCACCGGGGGCGTGTAAAGTCGGTTCAGCCAACGCAGGCGCGCATACCTTCCCGGCGACAGAGAGCGAAGCGGACATCGAAGCGGCGCGGCAGGCCATGTTTAGCCCGCACAATCCCTGGAGTCAGGGGTGGTGGTCTGATCCGATGATGTTGGGACAGTATCCCGACGATACATCGATTTGGGGCGGTTACGCGATTCCGGTGCAAGCGGGCGATATGGAGATAATTCGCCAACCGCTCGATTTCTTCGGATTTAATGTGTATCAGGGCGTGGCCGTGCGCGCCGGAGAAAACGGCCTGCCCGAAGTCTTACCGCGTCTGACGGGCAGCGCGCTGACATTAACCCAATGGCCGGTTACACCGGAAGTTTTGCACTGGCCGCCGCGTTTTTACTATGACCGCTATCACCTGCCGATTCTCATCTCCGAAAATGGCCTCTCTTTGCCAGATTGGGTCGCGCTGGATGGTAAAGTCCACGATCCGGGCCGGATCGATTTTGTCGGGCGCTATTTGCGTGCCTATAAACAAGCGGCGGCGGCGGGTGTGCCGTTGGTCGGTTATATGCACTGGTCGATCATGGATAATTTCGAGTGGGCGGAAGGTATGAAACACCGCTTTGGCTTGATCCATGTCGATTACCAGACGCTCAAACGCACGCTCAAGGATTCGGCGTACTGGTACAAAGACGTGATCGCCAGCAACGGCGCGAATTTGTAGGGTTTACCTCACCCCCCGGCCCCCTCTCCACCCGGCGGAGAGGGGGAGTCAGGTAGGTGATCAAGTCCCCTCTCCACCCGGCGGAGAGGGGGAGTCAGGCAGGTGATCAAGTCCCCTTTCCATTACGTGGAGAGGGGATTTAGGGGTGAGGTGAACGGCAGACAGGCATTTTCAAAAAACACCTCTGCGGTGAATACTATTTTTTGAGGACCATAAACGATGAATGACCGCGAACGGTTTAACGCCACCATGCACTACCAACCCGTTGATCGCGCGCCAATCTGCGATTTCAGTTTTTGGGATGAAACGCTCCCGATCTGGCATGAGCAGGGCTTGCCCCGCCACGTAGATCGCACCAACAGCGACGAATTTTTTGGCATGGATCGCCTGCACAATGGGCCGGGGCTGGGCGTGGCGATTGATCTCGCACCTAAGTTTGAGGAAGTCGTGATCGAAGATCGCGGCGATCACGAAGTCGTGCAGCAGGCGGACGGGGTGCGCGTACTGCGCAAAAAATTTATGGGGTCGATCCCGCAGCACATGGGCCATTTGCTGACGGATCGCGCCAGTTGGCACGAACACTATAAGCCGCGCCTCGATCCGACATCCCCGGAACGCTATCCCGCCGATTGGGACGCGCGCATCAAGGAATGGACCGATCCGCAGCGTGATTATCCGCTTGTTTTGCCGGGCGGGAGCCTGTATGGTCGCCTGCGCGATTGGATGGGCCTGCAAAATATCTCGCTGGTGGTCTATGACGATCCAGCCTGGTTTGAGGAAATGGTCACGACGGTGGCCGATTGCATCATTGGCACGCTGACGCGCTTGCTCGCAACGGGCGCGCAGTTTGATGCGTGCGGCATGTGGGAAGATATGGCCTATAACCGGGGGCCATTGTTGAGTCCGAAGCATTTTAAGCAGTACCTTGTGCCGCATTACCGCCGCATTACCGATCTGCTGCACCAATACGGCGTGGATGTGGTCTGGGTGGACTGCGACGGGAAAATTGACGCGCTGGTCCCGCATTGGTTGGACGCCGGAGTCAACTGCATGTTTCCGATTGAGGTCGGCGTCTGGGGCGCTGATCCGATTCAGTTCCGCGCAGAATACGGCGAGGATTTGCTGCTGATGGGCGGCTTCAGCAAACGGATTCTGGCGCAAGGTCGCGCCGAGATCGAAGCCGAGGTGCATCGTTTGACGCCGCTTATTGAGGCGGGCGGATTCATTGGCTTCTGCGATCACCGTGTCCCGCCGGATGTGCCGTTAGCTAACTATATGGTTTACCTGGAAACCGTGCGTGAGGTCTGGGGGCATGGGGTGAATCTCAAACCGATGGGCGCGTTCGTGTAGGTGCGTGGGACCGGAATCGGCGCGCGGCGCACGGGGGGCGTTTCGCGTTTGTAGAGGCGGACCAGTGTGTCCGCCCGGCCTGATCGGACAAGATCGGGATCACACATTGGTGCTCCCCTACGCCCAAAACATACTCTCAAGCGTCGCTTAGAATACGCTCATGCGCCGCTTGGCGTCCGGCGCAGAAAAGTCATGCTATGGTGAAAGCACGATTATGCTTGTCTCAGATAAGGGCTTATCACCATGCGACGTATATTTTCTGTAGTTGTGTTGTTAACTGTCTTCATCCTGAGCGCGGTAGCGATTCCGGCTGCTTCGGCGACTGAGAATCCAGCCAATAAGCCGCCCGTGTTGGCCCGGCAGGGACATCCCAACTGTGGTGGCATCTCGCGCGAAACACCGAGTACGCCCGGCTGCGATGCGGTGATCGCCTCCCGGCCCAGGCCCAATGTTACCTCGCTGCCCATCGATTTTGGCGTGCTTAACGGTGTGACGTTCATTCGCTTCAATACAAGCGCAGTGCCCCTTTACGATCAACCTAATGGCACGCAAGTTGACACATTGAGCGCGGGCTATACCTACCTGACCGTGCGCCAGATCAAAGACGGTTGGGCCGAGATTCGCCCTGGCCGGTGGGTTGATATGGCGATTGCGCGGGTGGCGCGTCCTTCGACCTTTACGGGCGTGCGCATCAATGGCCTGGATATGCCCTTCGCCTGGATTCTGTGGCCGCACTGCGCCGCCGATGCCCCCGCCGGATCGCGGAGCTGCGAAGGGAACGGTCAGCTTGAGCGTTTCCAACTGGTCAACATTTACGCGACGGTTAACGTTAGTGGTTGGGATTGGCATCTGATCGGCCCCGGTTTATGGACCAACCAGCAAAACCTCAGCATTGTCTACCCCTCGGCTCCGGCCACTTTCGCGGGACAGTGGGTAGCGGTCAACACCTACGAACAGAATCTCGTGGCGTATAATGGGGCGGCGCCCGTCATGGCAACGCTGGTTTCCTCCGGCATTGAAAACGGCAAATGGGATACTAAAGCCGGGACGTATACCGTGCGTTTGAAGATCGAGAACGGCCCGATGGATGGCGGCTCAGGGGATGATTTCTACTCGCTGGATCAAGTACCCTATCACATGTATTTTAACGGACTGGTCGCGCTGCACGGTGCATACTGGCACGATAGCTGGGGGTTTACGCACAGTCACGGCTGTGTCAACATGACGATCAGCGACTCTAAATGGCTGTTCGAAAATTGGGTCAAAGAAGACACAACGATCTATGTGTATGACGGTTAAAAAGCTGGTAATCAGGGTCCGAGGAATTTTTTATAACTTCTTTATATCTAATGCCTCAAACCTATCATACAATAAATATCAACTGGGATGAAAAATGCATTGTGGTGCAATTCGCAAGAATCGTGATTTGTTGTGCTGAAAATTGTGGGGTACACAATCTCTAGCGGAACTATCTGGTGGACAGGGACGAAAGACTAAGAGCCGCACACATCACGATTCTAGACTAAGCCGGGACAGGGGTGGCCCGGCTTTGTTTTTTCTCCTCAACCTGTTTCGATCACAATTTGACTCCTGCGCGTAATATCCGCATAATCAAAGCATGTGCGCCTGAATATAGTTAGATAGGTTGTCATGATCGAGCAGGTGTTGTCCCAAATTAAGGTTGATAGAACATTAAATATTCCCATCTATCAACAGCTTGAGGACCAACTAGAGAAGTTGATCGCCGATGGCACATGGCACTTGAATGAACCTCTACCATCTGAAACGGTGTTGGCGAATCAATTGCAGATCAGCGTGATGACGGTGCGGCAGGCAATGGCGCAGCTCGTCAACAAAGGTTTGATTTTCCGCGAAAAAGGGCGGGGAACCTTCATTGCGCCGCAGCCGATGGATCGCCATCTGCAACGTCTCGAAAGTTTCACGGAAGATATGCACGCCCGTGATCTGCCTCCTTCATCACGTATTCTCATTCACCGGATTGCTCCGGTCGCAAAAACCATTACGAAACGGTTGGGTGTGGCCCCGGATCAGCCGGTGATGTACCTCAAGCGGTTACGGTTGATCGAAGATCGTCCGGTGGCGGTGCATGATGCGTATATTAACCGGCAAGATTTGGATCGGGCCAGCCTCGAACGAGTTGGGTCCCTTTACGTGTTACTTGAGCAGCGCGGCGTGCAGTTGGCCGAGGCCGAGGAAACTATCGAAGCGACGGCGGCTGATGCTGAAACCGCACAGTTATTAAACATGCCAACGGGTGCGCCTTTGCTGAAAGTCACGCGGCTCACCTGGGACCGTAATCATGTGCCGGTTGAATTAGTCGTCGCCTTATATCGCGCTGATTTTTATCGTTATGCGGTGCGGTTGCGCCGATGATGATGATGGGGAAAGACATCGCTCTAGCGAAAAACACAAGGAGGTGTTACTGGTTGCTGATGTCTTCGTGACAGTCCGGTAAGTTGTGTTATCATAACGCTGAGTTAAACTTTTCAGGAGAAGAATATCAAATGCGCAAAATGATCATGCTTGTTTTAGTGGCGATGCTCGTCGTAGCTGGTGGGGCCTTTATGCCCGCCGCGCAAGCCCAAGATGGCTATAGTGTCGCGCTGATTATCTCGCAGGGTGGACTGGGTGATCGTTCCTATAACGACTCGGCCTTTGCCGGTTTAACGCTGGCTGCCGCCGAACTGGGTGTCAATGTGACCCCCATTGAATCATCAGACCCGGTAGGGCAAGGTGAACAATTGCTCCGCGATGCGGCAGAAGCCGGTTTTGATCTGGTGATCACACTGGAATTTAGCCACTTTGACCCGTTGGCCCGTATCGCCCCCGACTATCCCGATACTACGTTTGCGATTGTGAACGTTATTGTCGATCAACCCAATGTCGTGTCGATCATGTTCGATGAACACACCGGCTCGTTCCTGGCCGGGGCGCTGGCGGCGTTGGTCACCACCGATGCCAGCATCGAACAAACCAACGACGCGGCAGTGATCGGCGTAATTGGTGGGGTGAAGTCAAGCGGGATCGACGTGTTCCTCTATGGCTATCTGCAAGGGGCTTGCGCCGTGAATTCCGATGTTGAAGTCTACATGGCGTACTCCAATGACTTTGCCGATCCGATCAAGGGCCGCGAGATGACGCTTGCCATGTTCGAGCAAGATGCCGACGTGGTCTTCCAGGTGGCTGGTGGGACCGGATCGGGTGTGATTGACGCCGCTAAGAGCCAGAATCATTTCGCCATCGGCGTGGACAGTGATCAGGACTATCTGGCTCCCGGTAATGTGTTGACCAGTATGCTCAAGCGTGTGGACGTGGCGATCTACAACACGATTGAACTGGGTGCGAAGGGCGAACTGGAAGGTGGCACGGTGCTGCAATACGGTCTGGACGTGGGCGGCGTTGGCCTCTCCGATATGACCTATACTCGCCACATCATTCCCGCCGCCTCAATGGATCAGGTTAAAGCATTCGAAGCCCAAATCCTGGCCGGTGAATTGGCAGTGGTTGACATCCGCGTCTTGGATGAGGATACTTTTGCTATTGTGGATCAGAATCCGACCTGCGCCGGTGTTGATGAATTGAAAGCCGCGCTGGGCATGTAGCCCGCGCTAACGTGTGGTTTTTGCCGGGTGTGATTAACCTCACTCCTGTTCGGCAAGTTAGTTATCAAGTCCCCCTTACCGACTCGTTTGGTGAGGGGGATTTACCGGTAGGCCCGTTGTGCAGTAAATAGAGTTCGTAGTTCATGTTGTTGTTCACTATCGTTCATCAACAGGGCAGCCAGATATTGTCAGCTACCCAACGCTAAAGCGGTTGGGCTTTTGTCAAAGCCCACAGTTGACCAGACTCAGGAGGTGAAAGACCTCCTCCGTTACCATTGAATAGATAGGCACTCCGGGGTGACACCTCCAGCCCCGTGACCCTGCGCTGAGTTGTTAAACGTTCTGATGGGTAGGAACCGTGCAACTCAGATACAAAACCGATGGCTAACATTGTCGAGGAAGACATGATCCCGGTGACGGGAAACGGAAAGGGAAACCTTTCATGCAGCGAGTATTTGTACTTGATACAAATTACCAACCCTTGATGCCCTGCCATCCGGCGCGGGCGAAAGAGTTGCTGGACAAGAGAAAAGCGGCTGTGTTTCGCCGGTTTCCATTCACAATCATTTTGAAATACGCAGTAACCGCGAACAACCAACCGGTTCAGGTCAAAGTCGATCCCGGTAGCCGCGTGAGCGGGATCGTGTTAGTGGCGCAGTTTAGGCGTGGATGGCGGGTGATCTGGGCCGCAGAACTACACCACCGGGGGCAAATTATCCGTGACAAGTTACTGAAACGCCGTCAGCAGCGACGGTCAAGGCGCAGCCGGAAAACGCGCCATCGACAGCCGCGTTTCGACAATCGTCGCAGACCAAAAGGCTGGCTACCGCCGAGTCTGCAAAGTCGCGTGGATAACCTCACGGTCTGGATCACACGCTTGTATCGATTCGCGCCAGTCGATAGTATCAGTCTGGAATTGGCGAAGTTTGACACGCAAGCGTTGCAAAACCCAGAGATTGAGGGGGTGGAATATCAGCGCGGTACGTTGTTTGGCTACGAAATCTGGGAATACCTGCTCGAAAAATGGGGGCGTCAATGTGTTTATTGTGGGGCGGAAAACGTCCCGTTGGAAAAGGAACACATCGTGCCGAAATCACGCGGCGGCAGCAATCGCGTGTCCAATTTGACGGTTGCTTGTCATCCCTGCAATCAGGAAAAAGGCGATCTGACCGCCGAGGAATTTGGCTTTCCGCACGTTCATGCGCGGGCTAAACGTTCGCTCAAAGATGCGGCAGCAATCAATGCAACCCGGTGGACCTTGTGGCGCTGGTGCGATCTGACCGGGCTGCCGGTTGAAGTCGGCACAGGCGGACACACGAAATACAATCGCACTCAGCAGGATTATCCCAAAACTCATTGGATTGATGCGGCCTGTGTGGGCGACACCGGGGAAAGTGTCTGGCTCGATCCCAACATGCACATCTTGACCATTCGTGCGATGGGTCGCCAATCGCGCCAGATGTGTCGCGTCGATAAGTACGGGTTTCCGCGTACCAAATCCAAACAACGCAGTCGTATTCATGGCTTCCAAACGGGTGGCATGGTACACGCCGTTGTTCCGGCGGGCAAGAAAACGTCTGGAACTCATGTTGGCCGGGTCGCGGTTCGTGCCCAAGGCTCGTTTCGGGTTGGCACAACCGATGGCATTAACTGGCAATATTGCACCATCGTTCACTTATCTGATGGCTATCATTACGAAAGGAGTAGTGCTGTTTCCTCCCAAGCCTGAAGGCATGGGTCTCCACAGCACGTTTTTTATGACGTACCTCCAAATGACCGGCATCACTAAATATTTTCCCGGCGTTGTCGCCAATGATGCCATTAATTTCTCCGTTGAACAGGGCGAAATTCACGCCTTAGTGGGTGAAAATGGCGCGGGGAAATCCACCCTGATGAAAATCCTCTACGGCATGGAACGACCCGATGCCGGACAGATCACCATTGCCGGACACCCGGTTACGATCCCCAATCCGCAGGCGGCGATCAACCTCGGCATTGATATGGTGCATCAGCATTTTCAATTGGTTCCCTCGCTGACCGTCGCAGAAAATGTGGCGCTGGGTCATGAACCGCGTCAGGGGCCGTTTGTGGATCGCGCGGCGATGATCGCACGGGTGGAGGAACTTTCGACCCGGTTTGGCTTGCGCGTCGATCCGACCACCACTGTTGCCGATCTCTCGGTGGGGGTGCAGCAGCGTGTCGAGATTTTGAAACTGCTGTATCGTGACGCCAAACTGTTGATTCTCGATGAGCCGTCGGCGGTGCTTACCCCGCAGGAAGTCGAAGACCTGTTTGACGTGCTGCGCCGCTTGATTGAGGAAGGGCGCACGGCGATTTTTATTACGCATAAGCTGCCCGAAGTGATGTCGGTTTGCCAGCGCGCGACGGTTTTACGGCGCGGCAAAGTGGTGGGTACGGTGACGATGGCGGAGACGCAACCGGAAACTATCGCCCAAATGATGGTCGGGCGCGATGTGCATACCATCCAGCGCCAGCCGCGCGAGATTGCGCGCAGCGAGCTGCGTTTGATTTTGCGCGATCTGCATGTGAAGGATGACCGCGATCTGCCCGCCGTGCGCGGGGTGAGTCTGACCGTGAACGCCGGTGAGATCGTCGGGTTGGCCGGGGTAGAAGGCAACGGTCAGCAGGAATTGATCGAGGCGTTAGTGGGCATACGCGCTGTTGAGGCAGGCGATATTTTGCTGAATCGCGTGAATGTGACCCACGAAAAGAATCGTTTCCGCCGCGAGGAAGGGATGGCGATTATTCCGCAGGACCGCAACCGGCAAGGGTTAAGCCCACTCTCAACCCTGGCTGACAATGTGACCGCCACGCGGTATTATCAGCGTCCGTTTTCACGGTTCGGCGTGCTGGCGACGGGTGTCATGCGCGATTTTACGCGGCAAGCTATCGACCAGTTTGATATTCGCGTGCGTGGGCCGAATGTGCGGGTGCAAACGCTTTCGGGTGGCAATGCGCAAAAAGTCGTGGTGGCGCGCGAATTGGCCGAACTGCCGACGATGATTTTGGCCGCGCAGCCGACGCGCGGTTTGGATGTTGGCGCGATACAGTTTGTGCATAGCGAACTGTTTCGTTTACGCGACGAAAATGCCGGAATTTTGTTGATTTCTGCTGACCTGGATGAATTATTGGCGATCTCGGATCGTATTCTGGTACTATTTGAGGGCGAGATCGTCGGCGAGCTATCACCCGAAACTGCGACGCGGGAGCGGTTGGGTTTGCTGATGGCTGGTCGGGTAAATTAGCCAGTTAACGACCAAAACTGAAATATAGCACGTTAAAATCCGGTAAACTAATTATAGTTAGTTGTATTGGAATGGAGCCAAAAAAGTGCGTATCCTATATGTTGAGGACACATTACTCAATCTCTGCTTGATCGAGCGCATTGCGCGTATGGGAAATCACGAAGTCATAAACTATGTTTATGCGGAACAAGCGTTAGAAAATTTCGAGCGCGATCAGCCCGATCTGGTGTTGGTTGACCTGCGTCTTGAGGGGGAAATGAGCGGCGTTGAACTGATTGAACGGCTGCGGGCGGCGGGCTATACCCAGCCCATTATCGTGATCACGGCGCAAGCGGGCGATGATGTGATGGAGCGCTGCCAGGCGGCGGGCTGCACCGAATTTTATAATAAGCCCCTGATGGTCCGTGAGATGGTGCGGCTGTTGCATCGCTATGCTCAGGATAAACCGTTTGACCACTTTAGTTCAGTCGGCTAGTGGCGTAACCTACCTACAATCGATCAAGGATATTTTATGCCCAGACAATCGAATCCACTACCCTACTGGATCATGGCGCCGATCCTCCAGGGATCGGGCGGTGTGCTGTGGGGAATTATTTTGTGGGGTATGGTTGGCGCAGCCGTAACAGCCGCGATCATGATCAGCCGCAACCGGGATTGGCGTAGCGGGGTCATCGGTGGCGCATTGGCCGGTGGCGTTGGCGGCGTGATGTTCCTTGCGCCGTTATGGTTCATCCTGCTGCCCCTGCTCGACAAGAAATGTCCCCAATGTGGTGCTGTATCGCAGCCTGGCGCGGCAGTCTGTCCGGGGTGTGGCTATGAATTCACCGAAACGCCCTGGGCCGAAACGCTGATCAGCCTTGTCAACAACGCGGCGCGTGTGATCATCACCATTGAGATGGCGTTGATCGTGAGCGGTTTGGTCCTCGAACTCTCCGGTAAAGATGCGCTCGACACTTACCGTGTCTTGTTCGAATCCGGCTTAAGCACAGAGCGGGCGCGGGCGAACTCCTTGCTTGCGGCGACGCCGATCATTTTTACCGGCCTCGGTACGGCGATTGCCTTCCGCGCCGGAATTTTCAATGTTGGGGTCGAAGGATCGTTGTACATGGGCGCGCTGGCGGCGGCCTGGGTCGGCTTTACGTTTGTGGGCCTGCCCGGTCTGATGCTGATTATGCTGGCGTTTGTGGTGGCAGCGTTGGCGGGCGGCGCGTGGGGCTTGATCCCCGGTTATCTCAAAGCGCGGCTGCGCGTCGATGAAGTCGTGACGACGATCATGCTCAACTATGTAGCGATTGAGTTTACGAGTTACATGGTGCAAAGCGGCCCGTTGTTCGTGCCCGGTATGGCGAACGCGATGTCGGAATCGGTAGCCGAAAAAGCCCAGTTATCGCGTCTGGTTGAACGTTCGCAGTTGAACAGCAGTTTTATCCTGGCCCTGGTTTGCGTCGGCGTGATGATCTTCATCATGCAGCGGACCCGGCTCGGTTATGAAACGCGCTTGACGGGTGATAATCCGTTGTTTGCGCGTTGGTCTGGGGTGATGGTCGGTAAAACGATTCTGCTGGTGATGTTCATCAGTGGGGTGTTGGGCGGACTCGCTGGGGCCGGGCAGGTATTGGGCGTGCATTACAATTTTACGGCGCGGTTTTCGCGTGGGTTTGGCTTTGATGGCATGACGATTGCGCTGCTGGCGCGCAATTCACCACTGGGTGTATTGGTGGGGGCGCTGTTGTTTGGCGTCTTGCGCAGTGGGGGGACGACCATTGAAATCTTCACCGATGTGCCCATTGATCTGGTGGATATTGTCCAGGCGCTGATTATCTTTTTCGTCGCCATCGATCTGAATCTTGATTTCCTCGGCCAGCGCCGCCGGGTCACAGCCGATCAACCGCCGGTTGATCCGGTTCCGGCAGACAATCCAACGACTGCTTAGTATGTTAGATCGGATGTGACGCTTGCTGGCGCGTGTAAGTGGCACGCTAGAAATCTCTAGATAGCTTGGAACAACGCTCAGTTTAGGAGAAAATATTGTGAACCTGGACCTTGTCGCGCTGGCGGCGGCTACCCTGCGGATTTCGGCCCCGTTAATCATGGTCGGTATGGCGGGGCTGTTGAGCTATCAAGTCGGCTTGATCAATATTGCGTTAGAGGGGATGATGCTGTCCGGCGCGTTTGCTGCCGTTGTGATCGGCCATGAGGCGGGATTGACCTGGATCGGCGTCGTGATGGCGGCGGTAGTTGGGGCGGCTCTGGGTGCGCTGTTTGCGCTGGCGGTGGTTACGCTGCGCGCGAATCTAATCGTGTCCGGTTTGGCGCTAAATTTCCTCGCTATCGGTGGCACGGCGTACCTGATGGGCATCCTCTACGATAAAAGCGGTACGTTTGCGCCGGAGGGGATGGACAAACTGCCCGCCTGGGATATTCCGCTCCTGAAAGATGTGCCCTATCTCGGTGAGATTTTGTCCGGCCATTCGCCGCTTGTCTATGCCTCCTGGATTCTGATCCCGATTACGTCGGTATTCCTGTACCGGATGGTGGTCGGCGGGCATCTGCGCGCGGTGGGTGAACATGCGGAAGCGGCTGAAACCGCCGGGATTTCCGTGTGGCGGATGCAGTATCTGGCGCTGATGTTGGGCGGCGCGCTGTGCGGGTTGGCGGGCGCGCATCTCTCGGTAGGCGATCAGGCGTTGTTCCGCGAGAAGATGACCAATGACCGGGGCTTTATCGCATTGGCGGCGGTGTATTTTGCGGCGGCGCGACCCGGCCTCACGGCGGTAGCGTGTTTGCTGTTTGGCTTCTTCGAGGCGCTGCAATTTCGTTTGCAGTTGCAGAATACCGATCTGCCCAACGAATTTTTGCAGATGACGCCCTATCTGATGGTCGTGATCGCGCTGACGGTCATGTCGGCGCGCAAAGAGTGGCGTAAGGGGTGGTAGGAAGCGGTTAGCTTTTAGCGATTAGCAAA